>NZ_JBVBZF010000002.1:0-51908 GCF_057447755.1 Fusibacter sp.
ATAATACACCTCAAGTCTTATTCTTTAGGGATTTTAGTTGAATATCCAATCATTTTTATTATTTGATTATAGATTATATATTAAGTTTGAAACAACTGCAATCGCTGAAAGGCATAAAAATAAAAAAGAACCCATATAGGGCAATGTCATTAAGTTAATTGAAGATTAAGCGAAAAATATACTCTACCAGTGAAGAAACTTATCGATTACAAGTCGTAAGTTTCTTTCTTTTAGCGCGCATTTTTGATTTTAAACATGACAAAAAGACAGAATTGCTTCTGCCAGATTGATTTAGTAATTAATTTAAGCTACTCTATATAGGAAGCCTCTGCATTGCTTTACTTTTATGTCTCTAAAGAAGTTACGACCTTCTCTGACTGGGTAAATGTATTTGCTAATAAGTGCTTCTACATCAGGTGGATGCTTATCATTGAAACATCTTAGAAATTTTATGCATATGGTCATGGCAACGGTAAAATTAGCTTGGTAACTGTATTTTCTGTTGGAATCCTGTTTGATGACAACGTCAAGAGTAATCATCTCACAGAAGTTATACAAGATCATCTTTGCGAATATTTCTTGTTTGATATGCGCCACCTTTTTTGAATTAAAATGCATCAATCCAATAGTGTGTTTTAATTCTCTAAATGAGATTTCAATCCCCCAACGTTTGTGATAAAGATATTTAATGTCTTGCTTCGAAAAATTCCCTCCTAGATTGGTAACTAAGTATTGGAATTTTCCTTTCTCAATTTCTATACAAACTACCCTAAAAGTCAGTTGGTAGGTTTCCTTACTCCCAATCGGCAAAAAATCAAAAGTTGAATGTTGAGCTATAAATCGATAGAGTTTTGGAGCTGATTTAACCTCATTTGTCTGTCTTCTAGTCATTAATACGGACACTATTTCATCAAATTCTTGACCGATGGGCAATTCTGCCTTTGAAAGGATTCCTTTTCCAATATCGCATGCTTTTACTCTAATGACATACTTCCAGCCCTTCTCATGCAGATGGGCTAAATTGTTGTATGCTTCATAACCTCGATCCGCAATAAGTATGACCTTTTCTGACAATGGAGATCTCTTAATCATCTCGATAAGGCCACGAAATTCACTAAATTCCCTATAAGCTTGAATAGTCGCATCAAGGTAGAGCTTGTTACAGATATCATAAAGTGCATTTACATGTAGAAAATTGAGACCATCAGAATATTGGTTAAGAACAACAAAAGTATCCTTGTCAGATGGATCGCGAAATATTGGTACTTTAGAGCCGTCAACTGCTAAAAGTCGATAACCTTTATATTTCTTTATTTTTTGAAATGACTTGCTAAACTCTTGAAGAATAAAAAGAAGAGCGGATGGCTTTAGCTTATTTCGCTGTTGTATGAAGGCTGAGGCTGTTGGCAAAGAGGCATCAAACTTAAAGAATTCAAGAAGCTCTTTGTTTTGCGAGCCTGCTCCCATGGTAATGAGCAATTCGACAACAGTCTTTAAAGACAGTTTTCTGTTTCTGACGAAGTCTTTACGAGGATTATTTACAAATTTCTCACGATTCCAAAGAAGCTTTTGGATAGATTGGTCTAAGTTATACTTGATTGACCTTGGGTAATTATTCATTGGTAAAACCTCCTAAAAGTACTGTTTTTTTAAGAGGCTTCGCCACATTTTTTAGCTACTTTGTCAAGCTTTTTATTAGATTTATTGCAGAAAAAAAGAGCCTTATGTTTTCTTAAACATAAAACTCTTTCATATTTCTTAACTTAATGACATTGTCCTTTAGGGGACGCTTTTTTTTTTTATGTTTCACTTTATTTGATTTTGGTGATCTTTCATAGTAACATTATGAACTTTGATGGGATAAGTCCTTGTCGTTGAAGACTTCACATGATTTTAAAATTGCCGTCTTAAGGCTACTTTCAACAGTTTTTGCAGCTTGCTCTAAACTTGAATCGGCAAGTAAATTTATAAGAAAGGTTGGTTTAGGCATACCAACGTAAATGTCGCCATGATTTTCATACACAATAATCTTACAGGGTAAGAAAAAACCTGCTTCATGATTGATATTTAAAACTTCCAAAGCCTGCTTGGGGTTACATACCTCAAGAATTGTGTATTTTCGATCATAGTCCAACCCCTTTTCAACCAGTTTCCCTTTTAAATCAAATTCCCATAACACACCAAATCCATGTTCTTTCAGACTATCTTTTAAATCTTCGATTGTATCTTCAAAAGATTTATGAGACTGAATTTTATAGTTTACATCCATAGGAACCTCCTTCAAGTTAAAAAACATATTTTTCCTATATAAGAGTATACCCATCATTTCATACTTAGAACAAACTTTGATGATCTCATTAATTTTTTTGAAAGGAAAATCGCTTGATTTCCATTTCAATAAAGGCTTCTATTGCTGCCATGCGCTTTGCATCTTTTTCTGTCAAGATTGTATAAGCTACCCCCATGTTACCTGCTCTACCAGTTCTACCAATGCGGTGGACATAGTTTTCAGCATCATCAGGTAAATTATAGTTGAAAACATGAGAGACCCCCTCTACATCAAGGCCACGTGCGGCAACATCTGTGGCGACTAAATATTGAATTTCGTCGTTGCGAAAGGCGTTCATAACATTTTCTCTCTTGGCCTGAGTCAAGTCACCATGAAGGGCTTCAACACTGTAATTTTTTTCCTTAAGGGCTTCATAGAGAGACTGTGTGCCCATGCGACTTCTGCAGAAAATGATGGCCTTTTGGGGATAAGATTGTTTTAAGAGCGTAATAAAATCATCCAGTTTCCTTCTGCCGGAAGTTTCTAAAATAAATTGCTCAATAAGGTCAAGGGTAATCCTAGCCTTAGGCGCTACTACAGTTTTAGGATTGCTGAGGTAGTCCTTTATAAATTGTGCCACAGTGTCACCAATAGTTGCAGAAAAGCAGAGTGTTTGATGTGTGGTTGGCAAATAGGTGAAAATTTCATCTATATCTTTTTTAAAACCAATATGAAACAATTGATCAGCTTCATCCACAACAATAGTATTAAGGTTTGAGAGTTCAATACTACCGCGTCTAAGATGATCCAATATCCGACCAGGGGTTCCAATTACGAGATGTATTCTATTTTGGAGTTTATGGAGCTGGGCGAGAACATCCTGACCACCATAGGCTGCCAATGATTGAACTGGGATAATTTCAGATAAATCTTTAGCAACAGAACGAATTTGAATGGCAAGTTCTCTTGTAGGTGCTATGATGACACATTGAATTGCATCGCTTTCCAAATCTATCATTTGAAACAATGGAATTAAAAAAGCAAGTGTTTTTCCAGTTCCTGTTTGAGCTTCGGCAATGAGATCATGTCCTTTTATAATCAAAGGAATACTCAGGGCTTGTATTGGTGTTGGTTCTATTATATTTTGAGTAGATAGGGCATATACCATATCTCCTTTTACGCCTAGTTTGTAAAATGACAATGTGGACCTCTTTCCTTATATGAATCAGATCGTTTTAAGACCTCTTAGGGGTGGTACTTTTTTTGACATATCAAATTATTATATCAGAAAATGTAGGAAATACATCAATAATTTTAAAAAAAATGCAAATAAGTTTGACAGGAGGTTCTAAACGTGATATCCTTAGTTGTTGCTTAAATTAGTAGTAAAGAATTTAACAGGATATTTTATTGTATAGTATGATCCTAATTAAAGTTATTTGTTGCAAAGATTTAAGGAAAAAAAAATTAGGAGGTACACGTTATGATGAACGGTACAGTAAAATGGTTTAACTCAGATAAAGGTTTTGGTTTTATTACAGGAGAAGATGGTAGAGATGTATTTGCACACTACTCACAAATCAACTCTGATGGATTTAGAACTTTAGAAGAAGGTCAATCAGTAACTTTCGAAGTTGCTCAAGGCCCTAAAGGTCCTCAAGCTGAAAATATCGCTATCGTAAGATAGTAAACCATAAAGCCCTATGCATTTGCATAGGGCTTTTTTATATGTCGTTGGGCTATTGTCAATAATATAAGGTCACCATTAAGGTTATACATAAAAAAATCAAGTCATATATGACTTGATTTTTGAGTTTGCGATTTATTATTTGAAAGTATTGAATTTAATAGGGGATTATTTTTGATGCTCATGAGTAGATTTTGAAATGGTGACATTTAACATTTTCTCAATATCGGCAATCATAGGCTCATCTTTAGGTGTAACGAAGGTAATGGCCTTTCCGTCTTCGCCCATTCTACCCGTTCTACCAACACGATGAACATAAATTTCAATGCTCTCAGGCATATCGTAGTTATAAATGTGCGTAATCCCTGTAACGTCAATACCACGAGATGCGATATCTGTTGTAATGAGATACTGAAATTTAGCTTCTTTGAAGTGTCTCATGATGCGCTGTCTCTTGTTTTGTGTGATATCACTATGAAGCTTTTCGCAAGTGTATTTAAGCTTCTTCATTTCAGCTTCCAACTTATCTGCACGTACTTTTGTTCTACAGAATATGATGCCTAAAAAAGGATTTGTCTCATCTAAAGTTTTAAGGAGTGCCTCCATTTTCCAGCGATCGGAAACCATAACCACATGTTGATCGATAACATCTAAGGGTTTGCTTTCGGATTGGGCATCTAGAACAATAGGCTGCTTCATGTACCTATAAGTCAATTTTTTAACTTTAGAATCCATCGTTGCTGAAAAACAAAGTATCTGAGCCGTAAATTTTCCTAAATAAATAATTTTATCAATATCATTTCTAAAGCCCATCATAAGCATCTGATCGGCTTCGTCTAAGATTAGAGTAGTGACTTTTGAAAGGTCAATCGTTTCACGATCCAAATGATCCATAAGCCTTCCTGGTGTTGCAATAATCATATGAATAGAGTGGTTTAATTTCTTTAATTGCGTTTGAAGGTCTTGCCCCCCGTAGATAGATAGGATGTTGATTTCCATATCTTCAGTGAGTTTTTTAGTGACCTCAGTTATTTGTATGGCAAGCTCTCTGGTAGGTACAAGTACCAAAACCTGAATATTAGACAACTCTGTGTTAATGCCTTGAAGTACTGGCAATAAAAATGCAAGGGTTTTTCCTGAACCTGTTTGTGCCTGAGCGATCACATCGGAATGCTTTAATATCTCCGGTATAGAGATACTTTGAATGGGTGTCGGTGTGGTAATACCGATTTTTTTTAATTTTGGAGTCCAATCTTGGCTTAGACCAAGTGATTCAAAAGTGATCATGGCAACCTCGTTTTCTAATTTTTTAACCAAATAAGCATATCATAAATAGGCGGATAGTCAAGGGTAATTTGACCAATATCCAAATAAATGGTAAAATAGAGGTATATGTGAATTAGAATAAGTGAGTAAATGGATATGTAAGTAATCGTATGTCAATTTGGTAGATGGTTATAAACGATCCTAAACAGTTGAAAGCTTATTTGAAAAACAGGATTAGAACTGGGGTCTGCACAGGTCCGATTGGAAATGTGCTATACTATGAAAATGGTATAAAGTGAGTCATTCGGCGAAACTTAGGCACTCTAACTCTATTGAGGAGTTAGGGTGCTTTTTATATTATATATCATTAGTTCTCATCCAGTTTTGAGCAAGAATGATCAACTTGCGAAAAGCGGTTAGATTAGAGCGGTAACGGCAAGACAAGGTTTTGGCGGTAAATGATTATATACAACAAAACTTGAGCCAAAAGCTGTGAGGAGGCGTCTTTAACCTCAAACAGCGTCAGCGTAAATTGGTTTGAGACATCGAAGATGGCTCAAATGTTGTTTAAAGGAGGAATTATATGAAACAAAGCGGAAGAACGCCTTTACTAAGGGCGAGACAACTGGAAAAGTTATTAGATATTGGTGAGATTTACATTAAACTTGAAGGCGCTAATCCCACTGGACATAAATATGATCGAGTGGGTGAAATTATGATAAGAGATGCAATTGCTAGAGGGTATGAATGTGTTTTGGTCAATGGTTCGGTCAACTATATCAAATCCCTTCAGTATTTTGCAGAACTTAACGATATAGAGGTCCTCATCCCACAATTTAAAAATGAAGCATGGAAGTCAAAGCGATTTAAGAGCGAATATCTACTGAACCAAAAACAGACATTACGAAGTCAACAGATGTCTGTTTTAAAGGCAATTGCTCTTGAAAAAAATTATTATCTTGCCATTGAAGGCAGTATGAAGACACAATTGAGTAAGACAGCACTAGAAGAAATCACTGAAGAGGTTGTAACCCGATTGGATCATAAATTAGATGCAATTTATACCCAGTTAAATTACGGATACACCTTTACAAGTATCTACAGTGTACTCTTAAAGCATTGGATTGATGGCAAATTGACACAAATGCCTAACATTGTTTGTGGAACACCCAAAATTGGAGAAGCTTATGAGCTTGAAGAAGCAAAATCGAGTGAACTCTCAAAATGGGACCCAGTTGATGAAAAACTTTTGCAGGATCTGAAAAAATCAGTCTGGGAGACCAATGGTAAGCTAGTGACGATAGAAATGAGTGAACTTGTTGAAAGTGCCAAGCTTCTTAGAAAGGCAGAACATTTAAAAGTATCCAATAGCGAAGCCTATGCCTTTGCTGCATTTTATAAGCAGGCCAAAGCCGGTCAATTAGAAAAGGGCAGACACATTATTATATTGGATGAAGGTCGTAGTGATGTCAAAATTGAAAATGTTAATGATTTTGAGGATGTTTCTAAACAAAATCTAGTGCAGTATACAAGAGAATGGCTGGCACAATATTCTGATTCAACCTTGGAAACTGAAGATGCCATTCAAAACGCTGTGGATAGAGGTTTTATTTTGCTTGCTTCCAGAAATGGTGAATATGAGGGGATTTGTATTGTTGTCAATTTAGGCTTTAAAGATTTTATTCCAACATATCATTTGGCCTATATTGGAACTCAAAAAGGCAGTAAGGGCAGGGGTGTAGGTACTGAACTCATCCAAAGAGCACTGGACTTAACCTCAGAAAACTTGTCTCTTCATGTGGATCTGGACAACAAGGGTGCAAAAAGACTCTATGAAAAGCTAGGATTCAAACACAAATACAATCGTATGATTTTTCAAAAACAGTAGTTATGGGAGCACGCGAATTTGAATTTCGGTAATGTAGAGGTTTGGATCGCTTGAAATGAAATGATCAATTAGAACTCTTTCAAGTGCAAATGTATCGAGTTTTAATTGATTTGCATTTGCATATTTTAGGATTTGCTTGTAGTATTCAGGAGCTGTAAAGTGGTCCCCCTTAAAACACAAGGTAAGCCACTGGCCTTCAGGAAGCTCGGCAATCAAGGAAGAGTTGACATCGTGCGCTTCTGAAACATCCAAATAGAGACCTGTAAATTGTGTTGGGTGACGTTGATCTATTTTTAATAGGTCAACAAAAAAACCAATGTCTCCAATGAAGAGGCTAGGTGGCATATCATCCGCCTTTTCAAATTTTAACATGGCAATTTCCCAATCAAGAGGACTGCTAATGGCTTCGTCCAATCTCAATATGGTGCGGCTTGGCAAATGTTCAATTTTGATATGTCCAAGGTCTTCAATCCTGTGAATGTAGGATAGGGATTGCATTCGCTTTTCAAGCCTTTTTTCGAGAAACTCCAAATGCTGAATTTTTAAGCGCGTCTGTTGGAGTTGTTGATCTAAGATGCTGACATAGTGCTCTAGACTTCTGGTTTCCAAATGTAACTTAATTTCATTGATAGAAATGCCAAGATGTCTTAAATAAGTAATTAATCTAAGTTCTTCAATCTTCTCAATCGTGTAATATCGATAACCGTTATCATGTTGACCAGAAGCTTTAAAAAGACCGATTTCATCATAGTAGCGGATGTTTCGAGTAGATACACCAACAATCTCAGAAAGATCTTTAACGGAAAGTTTAAGCTTCAATTGGCACCTCCTTTTTATTCCATTTTACCATAAAGGGCTTGACTTTACACCTACTGTAAGGTTTATGATGGTTCTAATATTAAGGAGGCAGAAAATGAAGTATACAGTTGATCCATGGCTATTTGAAAAAAACCCAAACATAATTTTTGCGATTGTTATCGGGAAAAATTTAAAGAATACTACAACCACCAAGTCAGATGATTTTGATTTAGACCAATCTGAATGTCAACTAAGAGAAAGAGTATCACTTGATGCCATAAAAACGCATCCAGATTTTTTGGTTTATAGAGATGCCCTTACTCAGGTGGGGATTAATCCCAATAAATATATGAATTCAGTTGAAGCCATGAGTAAGCGGGTTATCAAAGGCGATAAGTTACCTCGCATTAATGCACTTGTTGACCTTTGCAACGCAATTTCTTTAAAGCATGTGGTATCTCTAGGTGGACATGACTTGGCTGATATAGATGCAGATTTAATGGTGAGGAGAACAGTTGATGGCGATTCTTTTTTGCCCTTTGGAATGGAAGCATTTGAGCGTGTACCACCTAATGAAGTGGTATTCACAAGTGGTAACAAGATTCAAACCAGACAGTGGCTGTGGCGGCAGAGTGAACTTGGCAAGATGACGTTAGAGACAAAAAATGTTTTTTTTCAACTGGTTGGTTTTAAAGGAGACCACTTAGTAAAACTACAAAGTACAGTAAGAGAACTAGAGCATTTGATTCAGAATAGATTCAATGGCAGTTTTGAAACCTTCTTTGTTGATGCAAATCAAAATGAAATTCAATTTGAGTATGAAGGTTAGCCAAGTTGAAGTGAAAAAAGTGAATGTTAAATAATGAAGCTAAAAAGTGAAACTTATATAAAACAAGTGTATAAATAATGGAACACATAAACGCTTTGCTAGAGATTGGCAAAGCGTTTTTTATATCCACTAATCATAATTTGAGGTGGTTAAATGTTAAATTAAAGGTTATAATAGTGAATGTTATTTAGAGGTGAGGAGAGATTCGATGAAGTTAAAGAAAGAAGATCGATTGAATTTTTTAAAGGCAATAATGATAACGGTACTACTAAGTGAGATGTATTTTTATCCCTTTGATAGTGACTTTAGGTTTTCAGCAGGCATTATTGCTCTAAATTTGATAATATTGCTCTATGACACTTTTTCTTTTACAAAATTGGCAATTGTATCGGGTAGCATTATTGTTGTGTTCAGGATTATATCCAGTGCCTTAGTAGCGGATATAGGTATTGCAGATGCCTTTATGACACATTTACCAACACTCGTTTTTTATACATTGTTTGGTGTCTTGCACACATTTAGAAAGTCATATGAAAATAGATCTCAAATTACATTATTCCTATTTTTGATGGCGGGAATAGATATTTTTGCAAACACGACTGAGGCAGTTATCAGAGGGACGATTTCATATAAATTACTACAGTTGATTGTTTTGGTGGGAATCATAAGATGTGTCATTGCTTATGGCCTTTATTTGGTCATAAAGTCCAATGAATTATACATTAAAAATTTGGAGCATCAAAAAAGATATGCACAACTCAATTTTTTAGTTTCAAATGTTCAAACAGAGCTCTTTTATTTAAACAAATCACAAAAGGATATAGAGGCTGTTATGAGTAGTAGCTATAACCTCTACCATTCAATTTCTGAAATGCCGGAATATGCGGATATGGCGCTTGAAATTTCAAGAGGTGTCCATGAAATCAAGAAGGATTATTCAAGGGTTATGGCTGGATTTAAGGCCTTTATTGAAGGTGTAGAACAAGAAGATACCATGAAGTTGAAGGATGCTTTCAGCATTATTGATGCAAATACAAAGAAATTGATAAATGAGTTGGGAAAAGAGGACCTCATCAATATTGTGATGAAACCAAAAGATGATTTCAATCTTAAAAACTATTATGCACTTTTTACAATGATTAATAACTTAATCATAAATAGTATAGAAGCTGCAAGTCAACCTATCCAGATCAAAGTATCTGAGTACAGTGATGAGAACTATGTTTATTTTGAGGTTGAGGATGACGGTGTGGGCATTGACCCTGATTTGATTCCCTTTCTATTTAATCCAGGTTTTACGACTAAGTTTGATGCAACCACAGGAAAGGCTTCTACGGGTATGGGGTTGTCACATGTAAAAAGTACACTTGAAGGTTTATCGGGACAGCTCGATTTTAAATCTCAACCCAATGTTATAACTCAATTTACAATGAAAATACCAAAAAATAAACTTGTGAGGAGAGCGTAAAATGAAAACGATTATGATTATAGACGACGACCCTTCAATTGTAAAAATGCTTTCAATGATTGTTGACGAAAATTCACTTGGGAAGGTCTCTGCGACATTAAGCAGTGGTGAGCACGCAGTGGATGAAATCCTGTTTTACAGACCGGATATTGTTTTGATTGACTTACTCTTGCCTGTTAAGGATGGCATTAAAATCATCCAAACCCTTAAGGCTAAGCAGTTCAAGGGAAAGTTTATCATGATCTCACAAGTTGAGGATGCCCATATGATTTCCAATGCTTATAAGGAGGGGACCCTTTTTTATATTTCTAAACCGATTAATGCAAACGAAGTAATCAGCATTATAAGGGAGGTTTCTAGAGTTATTGACCTGGAGTATTCTGTTGCAATTATCCAGGGTGCTTTAATGCCCCTGTCAAAAACACCGTCGATAGACCCTAAAATAGATGTTCACAACAGACTCAATCAAATTCTAGTAGAGTTAGGTATATCTTCGGAATCCGGAATTGAAGACTTGAAGGCGGTTTTATTTGACATAATGAAACAGAAGAACGCCAATGTAGAAGGGAGTTATCAGCTCCAACAAAGTTATGAAAACATCTCTAATGGACAAAATGCTCGTACGGTAGAGCAACGCATAAGAAGGGTAATCAACAAGGCATTTATCTATTTGGTTGAGATTGGATATGACGACCCATACCATCCCGTGTTTCAAGAATATGCAGGTTTATTGTTTGATTTAAAGCAAATTAAAATGGAAATTAGACGTGTCGATGACGAATATAGACCTAAAGGCAAGGTAAACATCAAGAGATTTATTGAAGGCGTTCTGGCAATTATGAACAAAATTCAATAATTCCTTGCAATTATTAAACATTTGTCATCCTGTTTTGTAACGTCTTGTTACAAATTGTAGCACCCCCATACAATGTATTAAGAACGAATAATGTTCAAAATAAGTTTATGGGGGAAGAAAATGATCGTAAAATTAACAATGATTCAAATGGCATCACTCTCTGTTGTTGTCTTATATTTAGGACAATTACTCAAAAAGAAATTCAACGTATTGGAGAAGTATTGTATTCCTTCACCAGTAATAGGTGGTATTGTCTTTGCACTTTTAACTTTGACCTTTAAGGTGACTGGTATATTAGAGTTCGAAATGGATACGACGTTACAAAGTTTTTTTATGATTACTTTTTTTACAACGGTTGGTTTTACAGCATCACTTAAAATGCTGAAATCAGGTGGAAAAGATGTTATTCTCTTTTTAATCCTAGCGGCAGTTTTGGTAATCTTCCAAGATATCATCGGTGTGAGCCTTGCAAAATTATTTAACTTAAATCCTTTGATTGGACTCTCTACAGGATCTGTACCAATGACTGGTGGTCATGGAACCTCTGGTTCTTTTGCACCAAAGTTTGAAGAGCTAGGTGCATTTGGTGCAACTACAGTTGCTATGGCTTCAGCTACATTTGGTTTGATCGCTGGAAGTACAATTGGTGGGCCAATTGCAAATAGCCTTATTAACAGATATGAGCTTCACCGTGAACATCCAGATCATAGCGATGCTAAAAAGGTATCTATTTCTGAGACACCAGATGTGACTTCGGCAACATTCTTATCAGGGGCTTCATCAATCTTGATTGCAATGGGAATTGGTACAATTTTGTCTATGTTACTTGAAAAAACAGGTATGACATTCCCGCCGTATATTGGCGCAATGTTTGCAGCTGCAATTATTCGTAATATAGTAGATGCGTCAGGTAAAATGGAATTAAAAACATTTGAAATCGATATCATAGGAAACGTATCCCTATCTTTATTCTTATCAATGGCCTTGATGGGCTTAAAATTATGGCAGTTAGCAGATCTAGCATTGCCTTTAGTCGTTATGTTAGTGGCACAGATGGTATTTATGGCATTCTTTGCTTATTTCATTACCTTTAACATCATGGGTAGAAACTACGATGCAGCAGTTATGGCGGCTGGACATTGTGGCTTTGGTATGGGTGCTACACCTAATGCAATTGCTAACATGGAGGTTGTTTCGTCGAAATATGGCTTTAGCTACAAGGCGTTTTTCATCTTACCTTTAGTAGGCAGTCTATTCATAGATTTTGTTAACGCTGGCGTTATCACTTTCTTTGTTAATCTTTTTCAGTAGAGTCTAATAATCTAATAAATATATAAGCACATCTTGTGATTTAATCGCACGATGTGCTTTTTTATTATATACAACAAAATTTGAGCCGAAAGCTGTGATGAGAAATGTTTAATCTCAAACAGCGTCAGCGAAAATTGGTTTGAGACATCGAAGGTGGCTCAAATGTTGTTTTTAACAAACCTTGAAATTAGGCCTTACATATGGCTTGTTTTCACCTGTATGATTTTAGGAAATTTTAAGAATCAATTTAACACAGATTTACAATTGATTGTTAATCTATAAAAAAATAGGGATAAAAATCATGGAGGACATATGAGACAAAAGCGTATTTGGATTGTTGTGGCGGTTTCAATTGTGATTGTAATAACGGCATTTATAACAATTAAAAATAATGAGCGTCTAAAAACGGATGATAGCGAAATAAATGAAGCCAGTGAATTTGCCATATTGGAAATGCCCTTAAGAGAAACCTATACAACGACAGGAACCATCACACCTGAAGAGGATGACATCTTGGTTGCACCTTTTGATTCACGAATTTCAAAGGTCAATGTTGAACTGGGGCAAAATGTCAAAACGGGCGATCTATTATTTGAACTGGACCCAACGACAATTGAATACAATATAAGGTCACTTGAGTATGATATTGCAGTAATAAAAAGTAGTATTGAAAGCGAGTCAATTGTTGGCAGCCTTACAAAGGAAAATACACTTAAGGAAGCTGAACAGACATTGGCCAATGCTAAAGAAGAACTTGATCATGGCAACTTGCTATACAATCAAGGCGCTTTATCAAAAGCAGAGCTAGATGCATATGAATTAACTTATGCAAATGCAAAAAATCGACTTACAGAAGCACAAAAATCTCTTGATGCTTATTATGCTGAGAATAATATTCTTCTTTTAAAGAAGAAACTTGAACTACTAGAATTGTCACTTCAAGACTATAAAAACGATTTAGAAGAGACAAGAATTGTAGCGCCTTTTGATGGTGTCGTTACTTCATTATTTAAGTCTGCTGGAGATGTTTTAAAAGAAAATGATGAAATTTGTCAGGTGACCAATATGTCACTTTTGGATGTTGAAGCGAGCATTAGTGAATATGACTTACAGAAGTTCGCAATTGGCATGCCTGCAACAATTTCTACCTTATCCAATAAGTTAAAAACATATACTGCTGAGGTTTCAGAAATTGGTTATTTGGGTGAAACAACAGGTAGTGATGTTACATTGCCGATAAAACTTAAAATTGATACAAGTAATGATGTAGATATCTTACTGCCTAATTTCACAGTAACCATTGAAATTTTAACAAATTCATCAGAAAACGCTCTGGTAGTGCCTTTTGAAGCCGTGTCTAAGAATTTCAATGGTGAGAGTATTGTGTTAAAAAAGACCGGCGATGTCATAGAGCCTCTTGTGGTTAAAACAGGGATTACCAATGAGCTTTATATGGAAGTCATTTCTGATGCGTTACAGGTTGGTGATATTATCGTATATGAGACATCCGTTGAGAACTCACAAACATTCTCAAGAGGTATCATTCCAATGGGAACACCCCCAGATGGTGAAGGACCAGGTGATAGAGTCAGAAACAATAATTAGGGAGGTGATTTAATGGCGATAATTGAAATGAAATCACTGAGCAAAATCTATGGACAAAATAAGCTTTCTGTTAAAGCGGTCGATGAGATTGATTTTCTTATTGAGGAAAATGAGTATTTAGCAATTACCGGACCTTCTGGTTCAGGGAAATCGACCCTCATGAATATTATAGGATGCTTGGATCGTGCGACGAGTGGACATTATAAACTAGACAATATTGAAATCCAGACTTATCAATCAAATGATTTGGCTGAGATTAGGAATAAAAAAATCGGATTTGTCTTTCAATCCTTTAATTTGATTCCACGTATGTCAGCCTTTCAAAATGTGGAATTGCCTTTAATCTATGCCAACATACCAGCAGGCGAGAGAAAGAGAAGAAGTGAAGAAGCGCTGAAAATAGTTGGCTTGGCTGATCGGATGACGCATAGACCCAATGAGCTTTCTGGTGGACAGAAGCAAAGGGTGGCGATTGCCAGGGCTCTTGTGACCAATCCTGCGGTCATTTTAGCGGATGAACCCACTGGAAACTTGGATTCTCATTCTACTGAAGAAATATTGACCTTATTCAGAGACTTGCATAAGCAGGGAAAAACGATTATTATTGTCACACATGAAAAAGAGGTTGCAGATCAAACGGATCGTAATATTCTCATTCGAGACGGCAAAATTGTTGAAGATTATAAGGTTGTTAGAAATGAGGTTGCCGTATGAATTTAATGGAGTCTTTTAAAATTGCGATTGCCTCCATCTTGAGCAATAAGTTCAGATCTTTCTTAACCATGCTGGGTTTGATTATTGGGATTTCTTCAGTTGTGACCATTATCGCCATCGGAAACGGATCACAAAATTCAATCAAATCTCAATTGGATGATCTAGGAACCAACATCATTACACTACAACCGAGCAGGGGTGTTCGCTTGACTGAATCCGAAAAATTAAATCTCTCTGATATAGAAGCCCTTAAGATCAAATTTAAAGATGAAATTTTGGGCATTGTGCCTCAAATAAGTACAAGTGCCACAATACTCGAGGATGTTGAGGATACAAGTTTGGCACTGACATCTTCTGGGGATAATTTGTCGAGCTTAGAATCACTCAATATGCTTTATGGTAGAGAATTCACTGAAGAAGATATCAGTCAAATGAAGAGTAATATTATTATAGACAACGATCTTGCAGATGAGATATATGGCGCCTCCCAGTTGGCTCTTGGGCAACAATTATTTTTCAATTCCCAGTACAGTTATAAAATAATTGGCGTATATGAAAAAGAAGATTCTAACATGGGCTATAGTACACAAAAAGGCTATGTGCCATATACAACCCTTCAAAAGAACTACAATGTCGGTATGAGTTTTAACAGTGTCAAGATTGCACTCGATAGCGGTGTAAATTCAACTGAGTTTGGTGAAAAAGCAGTAAAATACATCAGTGCTAAGAAGGGAAATACGGATGAGAGTAAATATACGACGTTTAGTTTAGAGGCCCAGATTGAAATGATCTCATCTGTAATGAGCTCTGTAACACTTCTTATCACTGCCATAGCAGCAATTTCACTCTTAGTTGGCGGCATAGGTGTTATGAATATCATGCTTGTTTCTGTAACGGAACGTACAAGAGAAATCGGAATCCGAAAAGCTCTAGGTGCGAAATACAATAATATCCTAATGCAATTTTTAATTGAGTCTGTTGTTGTTTCGGGCTTAGGTGGTATAATAGGGACTATATTAGGGATTGTATTTTCTAAAATTGCTGGAAATGTCATGTCGGTTGAAGCGTCTGTGGATATTTATGCTGTATTACTTGCAACCCTATTCTCAGCGACTATTGGTATATTATTTGGTGTCTATCCTGCAAGTAAGGCGGCAAAGCTCGATCCGATAGAGGCATTAAGATACGAGTAAATAAAATGTTGGATGAAAGGATTTATCATGAAAATTAAGGGGCATTCATTGCGAAAAAAGGCTTTGATGACATTTTTGATGACCAGTGTGATATTTATTATCTTAATCACACTAGCTTCTCGGCTCTATATCAATTATGTGACTTCAAATTTCATAGAAAACAGAGAATACTCCAACGATTTTATTTCTGGTGAGTTCTCTAAAATCATCAGATTTTATGTGGAAAAAGACCCCGATAAACTGGTGAGTTCTGATATTCTAACCTTGTACTCATCTCTAGAAGATAAGACCATGATGACCATTATCTATGATGATCACATTATTTATGGAAAGACCTTTTATGTTGAGTACATGGCGCAAGAAGCCGCTATGAAAGAAGTGGTGGATATCTTCAGTACTGAAATAGAGGGAAAGTCCATGGTCATGATACAGAAGAGACCTGATCCTAAGGGGGATCCCAAAGGTGTACCTATTCCCTTTAGAAGAGTGGACCAATTTGCGACATTTGCCTTCATCAGCTATTTGCTCGTATTAATTGTGATTTTCATGTTTTTCATCAATCGAATTTTAAAGCCCCTTGAAGATGTAAAATTGGCGGCAAATGAAATTAAGAAGGGAAATCTTGATTTTAAAATCACCTATACGAAACGTGATGAAATTGGGGCTGTTTTTGATGCGATAGAAGAGATGAGAAATGAGCTCAAAGAAGCATCGGATATTCGAAATCAATATGAAGAAAATAGAAATGAACTGCTCTCTAATATTACACATGATTTGAAAACGCCAATTACTTCAATTAAGGGTTATGTTGAGGGCATCATAGATGGTGTTGCAGATACGCCAGAAAAGGTTCAAAAATATGCTAAGACGATCTACAAACACTCTGTTGATATGGATGCATTGATTAATGATCTCTTCTTGATGTCCAAACTTGATGTGGACCAAATGGCATTTAATTTTGAAACCTTCAGCTTGGATGAATTTCTTACAGACTGCTATGAAGATTTTTATTTTGACTTGTCTTCAAAAAATATTGAAATAAAATATGATAATTTAACAAGCGGTCAGAATATGATCGAAGGGGATCGTCAAACCCTTAAACGGGCCATGATTAATTTGATTCAAAATAGCATACACCATTTTGACAAGGAAGATAAGCAAATTCATATTACTTTATCTGAAGATGGAGATAAGGCTGTTATCACGCTTAAGGACAATGGGAAAGGTATACCCGAAGATCAAATCAAAGCAATTTTTAAGCGATTTTATAGGATTGATGATTCTAGGAGTTCTGGATATGGGGGCAGTGGTATCGGCTTATCCATCGTTGAGAAAATTATTGAAAAGCACAATGGCAGAGTAGAGGCAAAAAGTGAATTTGGTAAATGGACTGAAATGATTATAACAATACCAAAGATAGATAGGAGTCCTATATGAAACGAATTTTAATTATTGAAGATGAACTTGATATTGCAGAACTCGAACGCGATTATTTGGAGATCAACGGTTTTGGCGTTGATATCATTTCAAATGGGAGTGAAGGCTTAAAAAAGGCGGTTCAGAATCAATACGATCTTATAATACTGGACATTATGCTTCCCGAAGTCGATGGATATAAGATTTGCAAAGCCTTGCGTCCAGTGGTGGATATTCCCATTATCATCGTTTCTGCAAAAAAAGATGAAATAGACAAAATTAGGGGCTTGGGCATTGGTGCGGATGACTATATAACAAAGCCCTTTTCACCTCAGGAGTTGGTTGCACGTATTAAATCGCACTTATCGAGATATGAGCGCTTAAAATCCAATAATGTGACACATCAAAAGGAAATTCATTATAACACACTCCGCATTGAACCCGAGACAAGACGTGTCTTTTTAAAGGATGAGGAAGTCACCATGACCACTAAAGAGTTTGATCTATTACTGTTCTTAGCGTCAAATCCTGAGATTGTGTTCAACAAGGATTATTTGTTTGAAAAGATTTGGGGCATGGATTGTGTGGGTGATGTGGCTACAGTAACGGTCCACATTCGTAAAATTCGAGAAAAAATCGAAATCAATCCTTCTGACCCCCAATACATTGAAACTTTATGGGGTGCAGGCTATCGATTCAAAAAAAATACGCTTTGACAAAATTGACTGGTTTTGTTATCCTTTTAAATAGTAACGAAGCCAAGAAGGTTTCACTTTGAACTTTGAACTCTGATTTATGATTTATGATTAATGATTACAATAAACCCATGAAGGGCAAAATACGCCCTAAGTGGGTTTTTTTATAGTGGAGGGACTACATATATGCATATGGCAGATGCACTGATATCGCCAGTGGTTGGCGGAGGTATGCTTTTAACGACCCTGGGCGTTTCAGCTTACTCAATCAAGAACTTAAAACTCGAATCTAATGATTACAAAATACCCCTGATGGGGGTAATGGGTGCTTTTATTTTTTCAGCCCAAATGATAAATTTCACAATCCCTGGGACAGGCTCAAGTGGGCATCTAGGTGGTGGTCTTTTATTGGCGATTCTACTTGGTCCAGAGCTTGGATTTTTGACATTGGCAGCAATTCTGCTCATTCAAGCCATGATGTTTGGTGATGGGGGCTTATTGGCCTATGGGTGTAATGTATTTAATCTGGGGTTTTATACCTGCTATGTAGCTTATCCTTGGATTTATAAGCGAATAGTGGGTAATGCACCAAATGAAAAAAAATTGTTTTGGGCGAGTCTAATCGCTGCTGTGGTAGGACTACAGTTTGGTGCTTTTAGTGTCGTGCTCGAAACTTTCTTATCTGGAAAGACGGCTTTGTCAGTGTCTAAGTTTTTAATGCTGATGCAGCCGATACATCTTGCCATAGGAATCGTGGAAGGCCTTATTACAGCTTCAATCCTAGTGTTTTTATGGAAGGCAAGACCAGAACTAATCACGTCGGTGGAGAATGACAAGCCCAAGTTTAGACGTGTCATTTTTACAGGCCTTATAGTGGCATTAATGGTGGGTGGCATGTTATCAACTTTTGCTTCAAATCACCCTGATGGTTTGGAATGGGCACTTGAAAAGACGCTTATTAGTTCCCAAGAAGGATCAAGTGTAGAAAATTCGATTTTAAATAATATACAATCTAAAACTGCCGTTCTAGAGGACTACAAAGTCCCTAATGTTTCAGGAAGTGAATATGTAATAGATGCTTCAACGGGGATGGCGGGGCTAATAGGTGTGGTTTTTACCTTTATGATGGCAGTTATAATGGGCTTATTGATCCGAACAAGCAAGAAATACATGGCGAAGATGAAAAGGGGTTAGGCATACCATGAATAATGCTGAAGCTACAATTGAAAAATTTAGACAACTGGAAATTTTATCAGAAGGTGAAACAATCATTCATAAATGCCATCCACTCATAAAATTAGTCACAACGGTTATTTATCTCACTGTGGTGATTTCTTTTAAGCCCTATGACATTTTAGCCTTAATGCCATATCTGGTCTATATAGTTATAATCAAAGAACTTTCAGAGATTCCAATTGTGGTCATTTGGGATAGATTAAAGATCATATTGCCTCTGATTATTGGCATGGGAATCTTTAATCCCTTGCTGGACCCTAATAAGCTGATGGTGTTTAATTTGAGTATGTCTATGGGCTGGATTTCATTTTTAAGTCTACTCTTTAAAGGTATATTAACAATTTCGGCAATGATTTTGTTAATTGGCACAAGTGGGATAAATGGGATTACCTATTCATTAAAGCTCTTACGTTTACCGGATTTCTTTTTAATGACATTTAGTCTGATCTATCGATATATCGGCATTCTTCTGGAAGAGATTTTCAGAATGAGTACAGCCTATTCACTGAGGTCGAAACGCCACCAGGGTATCAAAATCAGAGAATGGGGAAGCTTTGCCGGCAATCTTTTATTGAGAACGATTGAAAGGGCTGAGCATGTTCATAGGGCCATGTTGGCTAGGGGATTTAAGGGTCAATTTTATATTAGGAAATATAAAGTTCTAACGAGAATGGATGTGTTATATCTGATGGGTTGGACATCCTATTTTCTTTTTTTTAGATTAAGATAAGACTATGTATATTAAATATGGTGATGTGAAGTCAAAATAAAATGTGATACATTTAAAAGTTAGTGGGTTCAAAAGGCTTTGACGATCTCACTTGGAGGGCACTTATGATAAAAATCAATCATTTAAAATACAAATACCCCAATGGATATGATGCGATTAAAGATTTATCTATGGCAGTATCCCGTGGCGAACATATAGGTATAATTGGAGCAAATGGCGCTGGGAAGTCAACGCTTCTGAATCTCATAATGGGACTCTTTCAATGTCAATCGGGGGAAATAATTATCGATCAGATCCCCATAACGACAAAAAATATGAAAGCCCACTTAAATCAAATTGGTATGGTCTTTCAAAATCCAGACCATCAATTATTTATGAATACTGTCTTTGAGGATGTTGCCTTTGGTCCCTTTAATGAGGGCTTAAGCCATGAAGAAATTGAAAAACGTGTGGATGAAGCTCTTGATGAAGTAGGGATTAGCCACTTGAAGGACAACTCTACCTTTAAACTATCAGGTGGTGAAAAGAGAGCAGTCGCAATTGCCACAGTTTTGTCCATGAAGCCAGAGATATTGCTAATGGATGAGCCTGCGTCCAATTTGGATGCTAAAACGCGTAGGCGATTAATCAGGTTAGTCAAGCAGTTGCCACAAACAATCTTGATTACCAGTCATGATTTAGATTTTATTTTCGAAGCGACTAAGCGTGTGATGGTCATGGAAGGCGGTAAAATCATCCATATTGGTGAAACCCATGTTCTACTTAGTAATCAAGAACTATTAGAAAATTGTGGTTTAGAATTGCCATTAAGGTTACAAGGTTGTCCAATTTGTAGTAAAATATAAACAAACGAATGGACAAATTTTGTAGCAATAGAAATGGGAGGTCACACATGAAAATCGCTGTTATAGATGGGCAAGGTGGCGGGATTGGAAAGGCTTTGGTAGAAGCAATCAAGTCGTCGCAATTAATGGAAAAAATAAAACCGGAATCGGTTGAAATATATGCTTTTGGGACAAATGCCCTTGCAACATCCCTTATGATTAAAGCCGGTGCACAATTTGGCGCAACCGGTGAGAATTCAATCCTAGTAAATGCATCAAAAATGGATTATATTATGGGCCCCATCGGTATAATTAGTGCCAATGCCCTTTTGGGTGAACTGACGCCTAAAATGGCGGAGGCAATATCCTCGGCAAGTGCAGATAAAATACTCATCCCCATTCACAGATGCAATATTAAGGTTGCTGGGGTTTCATCCAAACCGCTCAGTGCCTATGTGGAAGATGCGATTGAGTATCTCATATCAGAATGCGAATCCGATTGTTCGTGATCACGAAAGAAAATATTTGTAATAAATCTACAAAAGTATACTGCTAGTATACTTTTTTATTTACTTTTTGAACTGACTTGATAAAATGAATGTGTAAGACAAAGTACATATTCATTGGAGGTTAATATGTTTTTCTTTGAATCAATTCCATTTTTATCACTGGTCATGTGGTTCGTCGTTTTATTTGCACTAATTTTATTAAATGAAGTCGCTAGGTCTAATAAGTGGATTTCATTAGGCTTGTTCTTGGTACTTCCTACGGTTTTGACATTTACTGTATGGCAAAAAACAGCAGGACCAGGGACTAGTGTTGGAACTTGGTTCCATTGGGCAAAGGTCTATTCCTCATTAGCGGGGTGCTTAGGATTTATGGCTATTAGGTTTATCAAGGGGGCATCCGAGAAAAAATGGGTTTTATATTTTCCAGTAGCAATTCTTTCGCTCAATATTCTAGAGGCGGTTATTCGAGATTTCCAATGCTACAACCTAAATGGCTTAGTTGATGGTGTTGTAATGGTGGGTGGTCCTTGGAATATTATGAATGGTGTGGCTGGCATTCTCAACATTATTACCCTTTCTGGCTGGCTGGGCATATATATTACTAAGGATAAGAAAAAGGATATGATCTGGCCTGATATGATGTGGTTTTGGATTGTAGCCTATGATCTTTGGAATTTTGCATATGTCTATAACTGTGTATCTGATCATGCCTTTTATGCAGGTGCAGCGCTTTTGTTATCATGTACAATTCCAGCTTTTTTCATAAGAAAAGGGGCTTGGCTTCAACATAGAGCACAAACCTTGGGTATTTGGATGATGTTTGTCATGAGTTATCCAAGTTTTGTTGATACATCAGTCTTTGCCGTAAAATCATCGCACAATCCTAAAGCCTTGTTTTTAGTGAGCTTTTTATCACTAGCAGCCAATGTAATGGTATTTGTTTACCATTTCAAGCGTATTTTAGAAAAAAAGAAAAATCCGATTCGTGGCGAAGTATACCAGGAGCTTCATGCCTATTAGAAGAGGCATAATTTTCCTTGATATTTATTATAGATTTGTTATTATGAGTGTATCGAAATAAATATCAAAGAGGTTTTTATGGAGCAAAAACGTTACGCTGAAGGTTTACTTATGGGCGGTGCTGCTTTTACTTTATGGGGATTGCTACCACTTTACTGGAAGTGGATGAGTGTCATTAGTCCTTATGAGATATTCGTACAAAGGGTGGTATGGTCATTTGCTTTTGTCGTTTTAATTCTGATATACAAAAAACAGGCAGGTGCTTTTTTAAACTTAATAAAAAAAAGAGATAATTGGCTTAAAATAGTGGGGCCAGCATTTTTCATTTCAATAAACTGGTTGGTTTATATATGGGGTGTCAATAATGGCTTTGTTATTGAGACCAGTTTGGGCTACTATATTAATCCCTTGGTTTTAACCTTATTTGGTGGCCTTTTCTTCAAGGAAAGACTTACAGGTTTGCAGAAAGTGGGTATAAGCTTTGCTGCAGTGGGGGTTATCGCAAAAACTTGGATGTATGGTAGGGTGCCAATCATCGCCCTTGTTTTGGCATTTTCATTCGCAATTTATGGGCTTTTAAAGAAAAAATCAAGTTTGGACTCCTTAAATGGGCTCGCATTTGAAACTTTGATTGTGGGGATTCCCTCGAGCTTCTACTTGGTTTTTATTGAAGGTTCAGGTGGCGGAATTTCTGGCAATCTCCCAAGTGTATATTGGTTTTATATTGCACTAAGTGGCATTGTTACAGCAGTACCCTTGCTCTTATATGCAGAGGGCACAAAGCGCTTGCCTTTAAGCGTAGTGGGGTTTTTACAATATATTGCACCTACGATAGGCCTTGTATTGGGTATATTCGTTTTTAAAGAAGCCTTCGACCTTGAATCGTTATTGGCATTTGTCTTGATTTGGATTGGCCTAGGATTTTTTACCTATTCTCAATATAAAATATTAAGTCAAAGGCAATCCTAAGACTGGGTGGGCATATTGGAATAAAAAGGTAATTAAATTTTAATAAATGTATAAAAAACTTTACGCTTTTGGAGAATGACTTTAAAGGTGTAAAGTTTTTTTGACAATAGGGCAAAAATTCATTTTCTTAAAGCGGAGAATGTATCACATTCTTTACACTGTTATGCTAATGTTTCGTTAAATAAGTGTTGAAAAGGCTTTAATAGTGCTTGTTTTAGTCTATATAGGGTGATTTGGATTTGGCATTGAACTTGCGTATTTATTAGTATAAATTCATAAATTGAGAGGTTATTATGTCGCAAGTTTTAGAACAACTGGTAGCATCTGCACCCTATTTAAGTCAGTTAAGCTTGAAAGAAATTGCAATTGCAGTAACAGATCGAAATCAATATCTAAAATATGTGCCCGGTAAGCAACTCAACCACAATGTAACAGATGGTCAAGTATTAAAAAGTGGCTCACTAGTGGATTTGGCAATGAAAAAGCGGTCTAAGCAATACGCTGTCGTTGACGAAACGCTGTTTGGTATTCCCTATATTGGTGTTGCAATCCCCGTAATCGATACTGAGACGGATGAAGTGATTGGTAGTCTATTTCTAGGTGAAAGCACTGAAAAACAAGAAATGCTGAAGTCTATGGCCAAGGAACTTTCAGATAACATTTCTGAGGTCAATGCTTTTACCCGCGAAATACATTCTAAGTCCGATCGATTTTCGGGGCTTGCACAGCAACTTTTAAATGTCGTATCGGTTTTCAATCAAAAAATCACAGAAATAAATAAAATTACAACAGTAATCAATAATATTTCAAAACAAAGCAACATGCTAGGGATAAATGCAGCAATTGAATCTGCGCGTTTAGGTGAACAAGGGAGAGGCTTCGCAGTTGTGGCAGAAGAGATTAGTAATTTATCTAAGAGGAGTTATGATTCTATTTCAGGTATTACTGAAATCACCCAAGGCATTCAGTCAGATAGTGAAATCATACATCATGAAGCTAATATGGTAAATCAAATTTCTACTGAAATCACTCAAATTTTAAGTGAACTTTCAGGTGCAGTTGAAGGCATCTATGGCATGGTAGAAGAGCTGACAAGCTTATCTGAACAGCTGTAGATTAATCTCGAATGTAGAGTGATTATTAGAATTTGCGTCTAATTTAGATCAATATAAAAACCACGTCAAGTAAAATGGACGTGGTTTTATCGTGTTGATATCAGTTGGGTTTCAGGATATCAGTTAAATATCGTCATCAATCCAAATCGTTGATGGACTGCTTAAGGTCGTACATTCGATCATCTAAATTTGATATGAGATCAGCACATTCCTTTAATTGCTTTTGAATACTTTTAGGCGCTTTTTCTCGATATTTATAATAGATTTTATGTTCAATACTGGCCCAAAAATCCATAGCGATGGTTCTAATTTGAATTTCAACTCTTGTTGGGACAATGCCACTACTTAGAAAAACGGGATATTCAATGTGAAGGTGAAGACTTTTGTAACCATTGGCCTTTGGATTTTGAATATAGTCTTTTATTTCAACGATCTTAAAATCATGTTGTTTTGAAAGTAAATCGACGACATTATAGATGTCCGCAGTAAATGTGCAAATAATTCTGATGCCAGCAATATCAAAAATGTTTTTTTTAGCATTTTCAACTGTTGGCTCTAGGCCCAGACGCTCAAGCTTTTCGGTGATACTGTTTGGTTTTTTTACTCGGTACCGTATATGCTCGATGGGGTTGTAATCGTGAATATTTCTAAACTCTTCATCTAGAATTGAGAGCTTTGTCCTTATTTCGTCCACGGCAAACTTATGTACTAAGAGTAGGTCTCGCCATGGTTTCATTTCTTCCGTCATCAGTGCTTCATACATTACCGACACTCCTTGTGTTTTGATTTAAGTACATTATACCTTGATTTAATGATTTTGTCACATGGTGATAAGGCGTATTCCTGTCTTGTAACCAGTATTTTTTTGAATTATTATGTACGTTCATAAGTGATTAATGCATCCTTAAACTTTCTCAGGTATTATTAGAATAAGAGGACATTTTAATGAGGGGGACATTTGAAATGAAGTATTTTATTGATGGATTGCTCTTAGGGATTGCCTATGTGGCACCTATTGGCGTTCAAAATTTATTTGTTATAAATTCGGCGATCAAAGACAATCGATGGCGTGCTCTGTTAACGGCCTTTATCGTCATATTTTTTGACATCACTTTGGCGCTTGCTTGTTTCTGGGGTGTGGGGACACTTTTGGAAAAATTCTTTTTGCTTAAAATGATCGTATATCTAGTAGGTGGGGTAGCTGTTGTTAAAATCGGACATGGTCTGATTAACGCCGAGGTAAAAGTTGAAGAGGGTTCTAATACTGATATGTCAATGAATAAGGTAATTCTTTCGGCATGCTTGGTGACCTGGTTTAATCCACAGGCTCTAATAGATGGCTCTTTGTTGCTTGGTGCATACAGAGCATCACTTGAGACTCAGTTTGCTGTATTTTTCATATTGGGTGTCTGTCTGGCATCTATGACATGGTTTACGGGACTTTCCAGTATTATCGCAACGTTTAAACATCAAATGAGCCATAAAGTGCTCTTAATTATCAATCGCGTTTGTGGTGTAATCATCGTATTCTATGGTTTGAGATTAATTTATAACTTCTTAGAAAACGCATTTTAGGCCTTAATGTATAGTGTTAAATCATATGTAAACCTCATTTTCTTATGAAATGAGGTTTTTTTACGGTATATCATTTGTTTTTGAGCAAGAATTTTCAGCTTTCGAAAAGCGGTTAGATACGGCAAAATAAGGTTTTGACCTTAAATGATCGGTATGAATAAATGTATGTAAAAAGTTAGTAGCTTCATAAATTAGGGTATATTTATACAGATGAATAAAACATTTGATTAAGGTTAGACCTCACGTCAACAAAACAAGGGTTTAGAGGAGAAAAGATGAAAGAAGCTCTTTTTTATAAAAAATTGGAATCCAACCAAGTTTCATGTGAACTTTGTCCGCATCATTGCATCGTGGCACCTAATGAGACTGGAAGATGTAATGTTCGCAAGAATATTGAGGGTAGGCTTTATAGCTTAAACTATGGCAAGGTTTCTGGCCTTGCTGTTGATCCGGTTGAAAAAAAGCCCCTCCATTTTTGGAGGCCTGGTAGTCAGATCTTGTCTTTTGGCACATTTGGCTGTAATATGTCTTGTAAGTTTTGTCAGAACTTTGATATTTCCCAGAATGTACCGAATTATCAAATTGTTATGCCGGAAGATATCGTAACTGAAGCTGAAAGATTATCACTTCAAGCCATTGCCTATACTTATAATGAACCCACTGTTTTCTATGAGATGATGCTTGAAACCGCAATTTTGGCAAAGAAAAAAGGCATTGCTAATGTATTGGTTTCAAATGGTTTCATTAATCCAAAACCCTTAAAAAAGCTGATACCGTATTTAGACGCCGCAAATATTGATGTCAAGACCTATGATAAGGGCCTTTATAGAGCTGTATGCAGTGGAGAACTCGATCCAGTTCTAAGTACAGTCAAATTACTTACACAGGAAAAAATTCACACTGAGCTCACTTGTCTCTTGGTGCCAGGACTCTTTGAAGACCTGACGCTGGTTGAAGCCTTTTTCAAAAATCTGAGAGATGTCGCAGGCGATGTACCGATCCACCTCAGCCGATATTTTCCAAGATATTTATACCAAGAACCACCAACGGATATTGGTAAGATGTTGGAAATTCAATATATTGTTCAAAAGTACTTTTCATATGCTAAGCTTGGAAACATTTATTAGGAAAAAGCCTCAATGGATTTTATAAGCTTTATCTGATGGTACATCTTGTTAAGATGCGTTTTAAATAAGAAGATTGTAGGCGTAAGTTTGGATTGGGAAAAAAAGATACAGCATCTACCATAGCTGTATCATTTTTTGTACCACAAGTGAAACGACAGTTACTGCAAACCAACAGGTTGCTCCTAGTAAAATGGGCTTGAAGCCGTTCTTCAATAGTTTGACAAGTGCGGTATTAAGGCCGATTGCAGACATTGCAACTACGATCATGAATTTGCCAAGGCTTATCAAAGCAGTGGTCAAAGAGGGCGGTAAGTTGAAGAGCGTGCTAATGATTGTCGTGACTAAAAAACCAATGATGAACCAAGGAAATATCTTAGAAATGCTCATCTTCTCAACTGAATTCTTTCGAGAATTAAGGATTGATAAGACAAGGGAAATCGGTATAATCATCAAAGTCCTTGTGAGTTTGACAACGGTTGCCGTTGCCAATGCCGTATTATTGCCCTTCAGTGTGCTCCAAGCAGTAGACGCTGCGACTACCGATGAGGTGTCGTTTATGGCTGTTCCTGCAAATAAGCCGAACCCATAGTCTGATAAGCCTAGTATTTGACCTAATGCTGGGAATAGAAAGACTGCGACGATATTGAATAAAAAAATGGTTGAAATTGAATGTGCAATTTCTTCATCATTTGCCTTTAAAATGGGTGCAGTAGCTGCAATGGCTGAGCCACCACATATTGAAGTGCCTACACCGATCAATATGGTCATGTTATAATCGGTCTTCAATATTTTTCCCATGACGTAGGTGACAATAAATGCCGTTGATAGTGTAAAAATCATTATGGAAAGGGATTGCTTACCTGTTATGAGGACACTGTAGAGGTTCATTTGAAAGCCTAACAGAATGATGGCGTATTGTAATATTTTCTTTGAACTGTAGGTCATACCTGCTTTTAAAATGGTCAAATGTGGTATTGCAAAGGGCCTTACCATCATTCCTATCAGTATTGCAAAAACCGGTGCGCCGATTAATGGGAAAGCCTTTCCTAATGGCCAAGCAATTAATGCTAAACCGATTGTCAATAAGAGCCCGGGAAAGATGCTTTTAAGTTTTGAAATGTCAAATGACATTGAATCACCTCCTGCTACCATTATTTTGACAGAAAAATTTACATATGTAAAATACTATAATATAATGATATCCATAGGCAATTACTTATATATATAAATGAGGTATGAACAATGACGTTTAGGCACATGAAAATTCTCATACTTGTAGCCGATCTTGGCAGTATGACTGAAGCGGCAAAGAGACTTTATATTTCTCAACCATCCGTCAGTCAAGCCATTCGAGAGATAGAAGACAATTATGAAATTAAACTCTTTGAGCGATTTTCAAAAAAACTCTATATCACAGATGCGGGTAAGCACTATTTAGATTATGCAAGGCATATTGTGCAATTATATGATGAAATGACCCTGTCCTTGTCCAAGAAAAGTACCTTGAAAATGGGGGCGAGTTTGACGGTTGGTGAAGCCCTCATGCCGAGTTTAATGACGCAATTTAAAGCCCTCATGCCAAATATTGAGACAGGCATATATATCAAGAATACATTTGAACTGGAGCTCTTAATCCTAAATAATCAAATCGATTTGGCCTTGGTTGAGGGGAAGATGAACGATCCCCATATTGCCACACTACCTGTCATGGAAGATGAGCTGGTCTTGATTTGTGGACAAACTCACCCACTTTATGATGCCAAACTCTTAGGACTTGACCAACTTGAAAAGTTCAATTTTATCGTGAGGGAACAAGGCAGTGGTACGCGAGAACTCCTAGAGAGGGTTTTTAAGGACAAGGGGTTGAATCTCAAGATCACATGGGAATGCAGTGGCTTTGATAGCATTAAAAAGTCAGTAGTTGAAGGTCATGGCCTTGCGGCAATTTCAAGACGACTCATCACATCAGAACTTGAATCAAAGGCAGTTCGAATCATTGAAAGTGATCAGATTAAATTTAATAGAACCTTTAGTATTGCCCATCATCGAAATAAGTACATGACTCCGGTTATGCTTAAGATGATTGAACTCATCAAACAAAGAAATTAATTTATGTTATAATAAATCATAATGATAGATGAAAGTGAGGGTGTGAGATGAAATTCAAAGCGTATTCTGTCACCAATGAGATAAATTTGAATAAAATTGCCCTAGATTGTGGTATTCCGAAGAAATACACGTGGGAAGAACCTTTGATTTTAACGCCTATTATACTTGAAGCGATTTTTAACGGTTTGAACATGAAGGACAAAAAAGTATTTGTCTTTTCATTTGGAACCTTTGTCACAATTGATTTTACATTAGATGAAGACAATAGGCTCTTGCAGT
Source organism: Fusibacter sp. (assembly GCF_057447755.1). Classification (NCBI taxonomy): domain Bacteria; kingdom Bacillati; phylum Bacillota; class Clostridia; order Eubacteriales; family Fusibacteraceae; genus Fusibacter; species Fusibacter sp. Next base: position 29,489 of record NZ_JBVBZF010000002.1, read on the forward strand.
ATTTAAAAGGCTTTGAAAAAGAGATTGATCTTAAGAATTGGACACGTTATTTTGATGAGTATGAACTTAAAATAGATGAGGAACTGGATGAAGAAACACCATTTAGTTTTACAGACGAAGAACTGGTAGTGGCGAGATTTGAAAATGCCTATCAGGAAATTGTCGCAACGGTAATTGCAAAATCCGTTGCACTTGAACGCGTTGAAGAAAACATGAAAAATATCCTAGATCGAATTGAAAGCATGGTTGAAAGACTTGAAAAAGGGCGTTTTAGATTAAGTGATCGAAAGTTGGCCAAGACAATTGCTCAGGTTTTGAGACATGAATACAGTACCATAGCCTACATCATGATACTTGATAGACCGGATTTAACCTGGGAGAGCCACTTAAACAGTGGTTTATATGATCAAATGGCAGAATTCTTTGAGTTATCAGATCGATACGAGATTATGAAAACGAAAACGGATATTCTCAATAATATTATTGATGGATTCGCTACAATTTCCCATTCGATGAGAGGGACTTTTATTGAGTGGCTTATCGTCTTATTGATTGTTGCAGAAGTTGTTTTAATGATTATTGATTTGATGAAGTAGGGGAGGCGTCTATGCAAACTGTCAGGTTCTATAGCTTTAAAGTTAGAGAAACCTTTGATCTCGATAAGATTGCAGCTTACTTTAAACGCACGAGACATCTTAAATGGAGTACTTATATTGTCCTAGACAATCACCTTGTTGAATCCATTTTGAAGCGCCCTATCAAGGGACATGAAGTCAGATTATATCAGTTTGGTATTGTTACATTTATTAATTTCTATGAAGATGAGATGCGTGATTTTCTATCTTTGATTGATCAGATTGAACCCATTGACTATAACGGCTTTGCCAAATACTATGAGCATTTCGAACTTCCAATTGGTGAGTTTGGAGAGACCCTACATGATTCCTTGCAGACAGTGCCTCATAAGTTGCTTGTTGAGATGATTGCAGAGAACACTGCAAAGTCAGTTGGTCTAGCGCATATTGAAAATGCATTAAATACCCTCATGGACCAAATTGAGCCATTGCTGATTCAGATGAGTAGGGGCAATGTGAAGGTTGATAAACGGACTAAAAAAGTTCTAGGTGAGATTATAACCTTTAAATACAAATTGGCACAATCCATCGGTCTTTTTGAAAAGCCTTCTACTAAGTTAGCCCTAAAAGAGTGGCACGAGTATATTATTGAACACTTTGAGTTGAGTGATCGTTATGTCATTTTAGAGAGTAAAATTGATGATTTAAGGAAAATGCTCTTTCAATATTACGGCTTTAATCATTCGAGAAAAGAGCGTCGTTTGTATATTTTCGAGATTGTTTTGTTGGCTTTTTTTCCCTTGAGTTCTTTGATAAAGTCGGGCACATTTAGTCAATTTGTGCATTGGTTATTGCAACTCTTTTAAGTCAGAAAAACAACTTTAGGTGTGATAAACAATTGAGCCAGGACAGATTATGCTGAGTATGAACGGATTGTGCTGAGTATGAACATATTATGCTGAGTATGGACAGGTTTTACTGAGTATGAACAAATAAGATAGGGTTGATATAACCTTTTAAATACAGAAAAGCACCCATTAATGGGTGCTTTTCTGCGTGTGTGTGTTTGAGTGTGTGTACTTTTTATTCCAATGAGATGTGGATGTTTTCAAAAATTCTGAGTGCATCACTTGTGCGATCTTCAATTGCTTTTTTAGAATAAGCATCAAGGGCCTTTAAATCCTTTGGACCGTGGTGCATTGTTACTGGCCCTTTTATACACCCGCCCTTACAAGCCATGCCTTCAATAAAATCAGCTTCTAGTTTGTTAAATTTTAAAAGCTTCAAGGCCTTATCACAGGCTTCAATGCCGTCGCAGGTCAGAGGCACAATATCCATGACACCTTGGTCGGATAGGTAGTTGGTAATGGATAGGGTTACGCCACCGCTGGCAGCAAATTTACGCCCATAGTAAGACGCGTTATTTAGTGGCAATTCTTCAAGAGACTCCAAATCTATATTTTGTGCTTCAATTAGTGCTGCCAACTCCTCAAATGTCAAAACAAAATCCGTATCATTTGTCTTTTGCTTTTCCTTTTTCTTGGAAATACAAGGCCCTATGAAGACGACCACAGCCTCTGGATCGATTGCCTTAATTAGTCTGGCAGTGGCAGTCATTGGAGAAACAGTTGATGAAATGTGTGTCGTAAGTTCTGGAAACTTTTTTTCTATGAAATCAACAAAGCTTGGACAACACGAGCTCGTGAGTACTTTGCCATGATATTTCATCTTTATGAGTTCGTCAGCTTCATGCTTGGTGACGAGATCGGCACCAAGTGCAACCTCTACAACATCTCTAAAGCCCAACATTTTAATGCCACTGATAACTTTTCCTAAATCCACAAAGTCAAATTGAGTAGCAAATGCTGGTGCAACCATAGCGTATAGGTGCTTATTACCTGAGTTGATCTCTTTGATCACAGGTATTATTTCAGATTTATCTTGAATTGCACCAAAAGGACACTGGTAGACACAGGCACCGCAGTTTATGCAAAGCTCGTAATCAATAACAGCCTTTTTGCGATGATCAATTTTAATAGCGTTAGTAGGGCAGTCTCTTCTACAAGGTCTCATCACATCTGCAATGGCATTATAGGGGCAGCTTTCCTTACATTTACCACATTCGATACATTTTGCATAATCGATGACAGCCTTGTTGTTTTGAATTTTAATAGCGTCAACAGGACATGTATTTAGACAGCGATGGGCGATGCAACCCCTACAAGTTTCTGTGACGACATAGCGATTCACAGGACATTGGTCGCAAGCTGATTCGAGAACTTCTACAATTCCTGGTATGTGTGGATTACCACCGATGGCCATTTGGATGCGATCACCTGTAATGGCACGCTCGTGGAAGATACAGCAACGATATTGTTCTTCCGGCCCAGGATTCACTTTCAGTGGGATTGTAGCGATCCCTTCATCAAGTTCGCCCTTAAAGGCAAGTTTTGCAACTTCTATAAGCACATTGCTTTTAATTTTTTGAACTTGGTTTTCATATTTTCTCATTTGTTCACCCTTATTTATTTCTCTTTCTCTTGGTATTTGGTCATCAATCTGTAAAGTCTAAAGTAACCAATTTCCCCATTATGGATAGCTCATTTACAATTTCCTTGATAATACTTGTTTTAATACTCAGGTCTTTTGGAAAATCAGGATTTTGATGTGCTGGATTTATGGCCCGACCAACCCAAAAGTGGATGTGAGTCGAATCCTCTAGCAACAATTTTAACAATCGGCTTACGCCATCTTTTTTATTGAATATGGGCTCGTCGGCATTGAGATTGATTTGTTTGAGTTTGCCCAGAACCATTTTAAGAGTCAATACACCTTCTGTGACCAGGTCAATACCTTTAATTTTAGCAGTAGGTGGAATGAGGGGGTCGATGTATTCAATTTCTGTTATGATTTCTCGATCAAGTTCCCGAGATACAATGTTTGCGGCAGTACCACCACAGACGATTTTTTTCCCAACCTGTGCCATAAAATTAGAGACAATTTCTGAATCCTTGGCCTTGAGTTCAGGAGGGCCAGTGAGAACTTGCAACCATTGTGGGTGTCTTACTTTAACCGTTACAGCAGTGGTGTCATCACCAGGATGATCATCATAAAGTTTCTTACAGGTCTCTATCAACCTTCGATTCAACTGTTCTGCAGAAGGCGTCTTTTGAACTTCTAGGAAGTCAGCAACATGGTCCCATTCCCAACCGTGATTTAAAAGCTTCCCAACACCAGCATGAATAACACCGTCTGAACAGAGGGTTATTTCGTCATCGACTTCAAGTTTGATTTCACTAATCCATACTTGCTTATCTGCCGACCGCATTTTGGTCTTGCTCACAGGCAGAATTTTATGTTTCCTCAATATAAAAACAGGTGGATTATCGAATTCGATGATTCTGGCATTTAGGTCGTTGTCAATCTCAAGAATCGTAAATGTTGAGTAGCCAATATTTCTAACGGTACAGACGGGAAGGGTATGCGTGATGGTGTCGATGGTATCTTTTATATCAGCTCCTTGTTCAAGCATTGTAATCATGATTTTGCTGGTCAAGGTGGCAAGTATATTGGCTTTAACGCCACTGCCGAGTCCGTCAGCCAATACGACAATCATTCTCTGGTCCGTTTTTATGACTTCTACCTTGTCACCACAGAGCTCTTCGCCAAACTTGTTCAATGAATGATGTGCGACATCTAGATAATAATCCAATGACATTTTACTCACCACCTTCAGTAAGTACTAATTTCTTGAGCTTATTTAAACCAATCTTGGTTTCAGCTGTGGTTTCTCCGAGTAGGCTCGCAATTTCCTGAGCCACTCTCATTTGCTTTTCAATGACTTTTTGACATGTAATGAGTGTTTCTTCCTTTACTTTTTCTAGTTCTTCTCGATTGCTTTCAGCTTCAGTAATGTCTGTGAAGATACCAACATAGATCTTGCCGTTCTGAATTTTGACAACGTTGGAGTAAAAGGTGCGGTCTACAGTTGGCAAATATATTTTCTTGCTCATATGATGACAATTGGAGTCTGCAATTTCTTCAAAGATGGTATCATCAATTAATGCCGCAATTGGCCAATAGGTCAATTTAATTTTTGTGGCATTGAAGAGTTGGTTAAAAGAAGGGTTAACTTCTTGTATTCTCCTCTCAGCGTCTAATATACAAATGGCATTAGGGCTGTTATCAAAAATGATTGCTTGAAGGCTCTCGGCTTTTTTACGCAATGTATCAAGGCACATGTCTATATCAGAAAAACCCTTTGTAATGGCAACTGCCTTTTCGTAGCATGAGCTATAACCACAGGCCCCACAGTTTAGTTGATCTTTTAGAGTATATTTCCCCATTTTAACGAGTATCTCTGAAATCTGATGATCGTTGACTGCAATGGTGTTGACGAGTTTAGGTATAAAGTCTTTGTGAAGTTCTTCGCTTGTTAATCGATCATCTGCATAAGGCTTATCAGTTGGTAAGAAAGGTGTCTTTTCAACGTACTCGCTTAATAGATTCAGTCTTTTATAAAGTGATGGTGCTTCTGAAGGAACGTCTGGGCCGTTTATACAACTGCCTGAGCATATGTTTAGCTCAGCGCAGTAGCCTTTGATTTCTCCACTTTCAACGGCATCTAAAAAGAGCTTGCAATCCTCAATGCCATCCACGTGAATGTATTTGTAGTTTGGGTTGATTCGTGTTTTTAAATCTCGTTTCCATAAACTCCCACCCATCGGATAGGCTCTTCCCCTTTTGCTGACAGGTGTATCAAAGGGTGTCGGTTCAAGGTCTGATAAAATAATGCCTTCTTCAGCCAGCCATCCCTCAAGTTCTTTAAATGTTATAACAGCATCAATTGCTGTTGGATGATCTACGGCCTCTGCTTTTTTTGCCAAGCAAGGGCCAATAAATACTGTTACTTGATCAGTCCCGTAACGTGTTTTCATATCCAGTCCATGAGCAGACATGGGTGAAACTACAGGAATCACAGCTTTAGTTGCATTTTCATAGTAGTGTTCGATGAGGTAGTTGCTTGAAGGACAACAGCTTGTAATGATGTTATCTGTACTGCCATTGCCGATGGCTTTTTCATATTCAAGTGATATGATTTCAGCCCCCCTTGCAGTTTCTTCAACAACTTCAAAGCCTAGCTTTTTTAATGCTGTTACCATCTGTTCAGGTGCCTTCATATTGAATACACCTGCAAATGAAGGGGCAAGTGAGACAAGAACTCGTTTTTCAGCTTTAATTGCGAATTTAACTTTCTCAAGATCCAGTTGAATTGATAAGGCCCCTTGACTACAGTGAATTTGACATAAGCCACATTTAATACAAAGATGATCAATAATGTGTCTACTTCTGTTGGTAAAGGCAATGGCCTTTGTAGGGCATGCGCGAAGGCATTTAAAACACTCATCGCAAAGATCATGATCAAACTTAATAAAGTCCAATTAGATCACCTTCTTCTTTAGATGATCCATAAAGCCTTCAACAGCGTCAGGTGTCATTGAAATAATTTCATTAGAGTCGATTTGCACTGAAACGGCATCCGAACATTTGCCGAGACAAAAAGAAGATTTTAATATGATGGCTTCATCTAATTGATGTTTCGTGATATAAGCTTGAAATTTCTTAATAACATCATATGAGCCTTTTAAGTGACAGGCGCTGCCGATACATACTTTAATTTCCATGAGGGTACTCCTTTTTTAATGAATTTATAAGATTAATGAATAAACTTGCTTTAAATCTGGAAACTTTACATCTGCTATAATCTAGCGTTTTTAAAGGAATATAGGTAATACAGGTTTAGGACTATTAATTTTTGGGCTGTTTAATAGGGGACTATAGCAGATGTAAATCCAGTGATTCATAAAATGATTGGAATAAACAATCACCTAAATGACAAAATCGTTAAAAATCACGCATAATGTTTGTATATATATACACCGAAGCAAGGTTAAAATGCATAATACGTTTTATGCGTTAATAATATCACAATCAAATAATGGGTTCAATCTTATAAATCCAATTTAATTAAGATAAAAATGTAGTAAACAAAGCTAAAAGTTACGAAATAGAAACAAAAGGTGTGGCGCTGGTTTTAAAAGGCTGCTTGGGATGAAAAAAACCATTATCATGTTACGCGATTGTAATAAATATTACAAAATAGAAATACAATATGAGATAAAAAGGGCCTTGTAAAAATGAATATAAAGACAAAAAATTAACAAATTAATTTGCATATATCACTTCAGCTGGTGAAATGAGTCTTAAAAAGAATTTGAGTATTACAATATGGTAATCATTGCCTTTTTATTGATAAGTTTTTATGGTATAATTATAAAGTGAGTTAAGTGTAACTTATTATTTAACACATGAAATTAAATTAAAGGGGGTAAAAATGGCCTGGAAGGATTCTTTGAAGAACAACGTCAATAATGTTGAAAAACTCAAAGCATTCATTCGGATTTCACCAGAAGAGGAAAAGGCTTATGATAAAATTTCAAAGCATTTTCCGATATCGTCAACAACTTATTATTTAAATCTAATTGATCCAGAGGATCCAAATGATCCTATAAGAAAAATGGCAATACCATCTATCGGCGAGTTTGATATGGATGGAGATTTTGATACGAGTGGTGAATCACAAAATACGAAGATGCAAGGTTTACAACATAAGTATGGCACAACCGCACTGCTTTTATCCACAAACAAATGCGCAATGTACTGCAGGCACTGTTTTAGAAAAAGACTTGTTGGAACAAATACAAGCGAAACACTTAGTTTTATAAAGGAAGCAGTTGCGTATATTAGAGACCATAAGGAGATTAACAACGTTTTAATCACCGGTGGTGATTCATTTCTACTTGAAAATGAAATGATAGAAGCTTATTTACAAGAGCTTGTTACAATTGACCATCTCGATTTCATTCGATTTGGAACACGAACGCCAGTCGTTTTTCCTGAACGTATCTATTCTGATCAAGATTTATTGGGACTCCTAGATAAATATTCCAAAAAGAAACGTATTTATATAGTTACCCAGTTTAATCATCCTAACGAATTGACTGAAGAAGCAATTCGATCTATCAAAAGTCTGCTGGATCACAACATCATCGTGAACAATCAGACAGTTCTTTTAAAAGGTGTCAATGATAAGCCAGAGACACTTGCTACTCTTATAAATGGACTTGTTAAAAACGGGATTGTACCTTACTACATTTTCCAATGTAGACCAGTAAAAGGTGTAAAGAACCAATTTCAAGTTCCTCTTAGCGAAGCATATGATATCGTTGAAAATGCTAAAAAATTAATGCATGGACATAGTAAGAGAATTAAATTCTGCATGAGCCATGAAACTGGTAAAATAGAGATTGTGGGTAAGTTTAACAAAGAAATGTTGTTTAAATACCACCAATCAAAATATGAAGAGAACTATGGTAGGGTTTTTTCTGTGAAACTGGAAGAAAATCAAGCCTGGTTAAAAACTGAAAATGTAGCTAACAAATAAAGAAAAAGATGTTGTGTGATTTCGTTTATTGGTATGAATAAAACGAAGAATACAGCATCTTTTTTTCATAAAAAATTTACATATAATCGATTTACATGGATTGAAAAAGGGGAAATTTTATTTTATACTTAAATTAGCACTCGACAGAAGAGAGTGCTAATAAAATGGGAGGTGCATAAAATGAATCTTGAGAAAATGACACAAAAAACGAGTGAAGCTATTGAAATGGCACATAAAATGGCAATAAAATACAATCATTCAAAGGTTGATGGAGAGCATTTACACTATGGACTCCTCAAAATAGAAAATAGTTTAATCAGTAAGATGCTTAAGGTTATGGGTATTGATGTGACGGCGTATCTCAATGAATTAGAGAAACATCTTGAATCCTTACCAGCAGTTTATGGGAATGAAGTTCAAGTTATGGGAACACGACGTTTAAATCAACTCTTGATTTATGCTGAGGAAGAAAGTCAAAGATTTGGTGATGATTATATTAGTGTTGAACATGTCTATCTTGCACTTTTAAATGAAAAAGGCACTTTTTCAGCTAAGTTGATTGGCAAATACAATATAGATAAAGAGAAATTTTTAAATGCAATGAAGGCGATTAGAAATGATCAACGAGTGACTACCGATAACCCTGAATCTACTTATGATGCCCTTAATCAGTATGCTCAGGATTTGATTGAACTGGCTAAAACAGGTAAGCTTGATCCAGTCATTGGACGTGATTCAGAAATCAGAAGGGTCATCAGAATACTGTCTAGAAGAACCAAAAATAATCCGGTTTTAGTTGGTGAGCCAGGTGTTGGTAAGACTGCAATTGTGGAGGGCTTAGCTCAGAGAATACTAAGCGGTGATGTGCCAGAGAACTTAAAAAACAAGAAGGTCTATGCACTTGATATGGGCGCGCTAATCGCAGGGGCTAAATTCAGAGGTGAGTTTGAAGAGCGTTTAAAAGCTGTGCTGGGTGAAGTTGAAAATTCTGATGGCGAAATTATCTTGTTTATCGATGAACTTCACAACATTGTGGGTGCTGGAAAAACAGAAGGTGCAATGGATGCGGGTAATCTTCTTAAACCTATGCTAGCGCGTGGACAGCTGCATTGTATTGGTGCGACGACCTTGAATGAGTATCGAAAATACATTGAAAAGGATGCTGCACTTGAGCGACGTTTTCAAACTGTTCTAGTGGATCAACCAAATGTTGAAGATACAATTTCTATATTAAGGGGTTTGAAGGATCGTTTTGAAATTCATCATGGGGTTAGAATAACTGATTCTGCACTTGTGGCGTGTGCGGTTTTATCCGCGCGTTATATCACAGAGAGATATCTACCAGACAAGGCTATAGACCTTATGGATGAAGCGGCTGCCATGATTCGCACTGAAATAGACAGCATGCCAAGTGATTTAGATGAAATATTACGCCGCCAACTTCAGCTAGAAATTGAAAAACAAGCATTGTCCAAAGAGACGGACAAGCAGGCAAAGGAAAGATTAAAGCAAATAGAGGATGAAATTACCAGATCTAAAGAGAAGTCACAGGATATGAAAGCACAATGGGAAGTCGAAAAACAAATTCTATCAAATGAAAAAAACATTAAGGCTCAGATAGAAAAGGTCAGACTAGAAATCGAAGAAGCTGAAAGGGCATACGACTTGGAGAAACTAGCAAGTCTCAAATATGGTAAACTTGCCACTCTAGAAAAACAGCTTGAAGAGGCTCAGATAAACGCCAAGTCTCATTCCTTGACCCTGTTAAAAGAAGCTGTAACTGAGCAAGAGATTGCTGAGATCATTTCCAAATGGACTGGGATTCCTGTGAGTAAACTAAATGAAACGGAAAAAGATAAACTTTTAAATCTTGAAGAACACCTTCATAAGCGTGTAATCGGTCAAGATGAGGCCGTAACTTCAGTATCCGAAGCTGTCATTAGGGCACGTTCAGGGCTTAAGGATCCTGAAAAACCGATTGGTACATTTGTCTTTTTAGGACCAACAGGTGTTGGTAAAACAGAACTTGCAAAAGCATTAGCTGAATCTTTATTTGATGATGAACATAATCTCATTCGGATTGATATGAGTGAGTATATGGAAAAGCATGCGGTTTCACGTCTTATTGGTGCGCCTCCAGGTTATGTTGGCTATGATGAAGGTGGACAATTGACTGAAGCCGTTAGAAGAAAGCCCTACGCAGTGTTATTGTTTGACGAGATAGAGAAGGCACATCCAGATGTTTTTAACGTATTACTTCAATTACTGGATGAAGGTAGATTAACAGACAACCAGGGTAAGACAGTAAACTTCAAAAATACAATTATCATTATGACCTCAAATATTGGAAGTCAGTTGCTACTTGAGCGAATTCAGCAAGGAAGACTCGATGAAAGTACAAGAAATGAAATCCACCAAATGCTTTTTAAATACTTTAAACCTGAGTTCATTAACCGTATGGATGAGGTGGTACTGTTTACACCACTTGAAAAATCACAAATCAGAGCGATTATAGATTTAACGATCCAGTCACTACAGTCACTTTTAATTGAACGACAAATTCATTTAAGTTTAACGGATGCGGCTAAAGACTATATCATCGAAAAGGCATATGTACCTGAGTTCGGTGCAAGGCCACTAAAGAGATATATTCAAAAGGTTATTGAAACTCAAATCGGAAGGAAGTTGCTCTCTGGTCAAATAACGGATTCAAATGATGTGAGAATTGATTATGATCAAGAAACATCACAATTGATATTCACCACTTTACAAAGTGTATCGAATTAGATAATATGAAAATGCAGAGATAAAAACACAATCCGGTTGGTAGTCCGGATGCAGCTAGCTGTCAGTAACCTGCCCTCCTGGGGTTGTCCATTCTCAAAAATGCGTAAAACAGGAGGAAGATATGAATCGATTTACCGTTTTTTTTGAGAATCCATATTGGATTGGTGTTTTTGAGTCAGAAAACCAAAATGAGTTGAGTGTTAGTAAAGTCATTTTTGGAGAGGAACCAAAAGTTGAGACGCTTCTAGCATTTGTAGAAAAAAGTTATTATAAGCTTAAGTTCAGTCAATACTATGATGTTGATGGACGTTCAGTAAGCACTACTAGGCGAATTAATCCTAAAAGGGTACAGCGTTTAATTTCAAAAGAATTGAATGCATCAGGTCTTTCAACAAAGGCACAAGAGGCCATCAGACTTGAGCGAGAGTCGATGAAAAAGCTTAGAAAAACAAAAAATACTGCACTTAAAGAACAACTTGAAAAAATGAAATTCGAAAAAAAACAACTTAAGAAAAAAGAAAAAAAGAAAGGTCATTAATGGGTTGACATTGTCACTAGTTAGTGATATATTAAAAGCATGAAGAAGATAAGCACTTACGGTGATGAAAATGAAATTAACTTAAAATTGGTTATAGCAATCACAAGAACTCAACTTTCGTTGGGAAGAGAGCTTCAGCGGTTTTTGTCTGACTATGGACTGACAGTTGCGCAGTTTGGCGTACTCGAGGCATTATACCATAAAGGCAATATGAAGATTTGTGAGATTATTGAGAAAACGCTTTCTACCAGTGGTAATATGACAGTAGTCATAAAGAATCTTGAGAAGGAAGGTCTCGTAGTAAAACAGTGTAATCTTGAAGATCGCAGAGCATTTACGATTTGCTTAACTCAGAAAGGTGAAGCCTTAATTAAAGAAGTCTTTGAACTTCATGTGGAAGAGTTAAATCAGTTTTTTAAATTAGTGACCTATGATGAAAAGCATGAACTTCATCAATTATTGAAAAAGGTAAACGGGCTTCTTTAGGAGTCAATTTCCTTTTTTTTAAACAAGTATCACTAATTAGTAATATAATTTCAATTTATCACTCTGAGTGCAAAAATAGGATAAGCATAAGTCTAAAGGAGGCACAATATGTTATTAAGAGAAGTTTTTACAGAAAGAAGATCAGTGAATTTTTTTAACCCAGACAAAGAAGTTTCATTAGAGACTTTAAAGGAAATTATAGATCTTGCAGGGTTTACACCATCTGCATTCAATCTACAACCATGGCGTGTAATTGCAGTAAGTTCGGAGGCGCAAAAGGAAGTTTTATTCCAAAATGCAAACAAGCAACCAAAGATTAAAGAAGCGCCAATTACACTAATCGTGGTAGGTGACCGAGAAGGCTATTCTACAGAGAACTCAGTTTGGGAAGAACTTAAAACCATTGCTGGTGATGAACAGACACAAAATGCAATTAATGCTGCTGGATTCTTATATGGTAGCTCAGAAGAAAGAAAAATCAAGTTTGCAGAAAGCAATGCTGGCTTGTATGCAATGTCGATCATGCTTGCAGCAAAAGAACTTGGTGTAGACAGTCATCCTATGAGTGGTGTTGATTTTGATGGTATCAAGAAGGCCTTCAATCTTAAAGAAAGTGAGAGCGTTGTAATGTTAATCGGATTGGGGCATTTTGATGAATCGAAGGCACTTTATCCACGCAGACAGAGAAGACCACTTGAAGACGTTTTAGAGATCATGTAAGAAAAATTCGATCAAAAGCGTAAGCCGATATTTAGGCTCAAAATTAAAATGAAAATGAATATGTCGAAAAAAAATAAGCAGTTGACTCATATGGTCAACTGCTTTCTTTTTTGTGCTCTGGTTAACATTATGTTTCGACTAGCGATGGACATAACGACGATGACACCGCCTATTACAGCTTGTATTGAAGGGACTTCAGAAGCAAAGATCATTACCCAGATTGGATTAAATAGGGGTTCTATGATAGGAATCAAAACGGCATCAACAGCGGATACATATTTGACAGCTGATGCATATAAAATATAGGAAATTCCAAGTTGAAAGACGCCTAAGAATAATATTGAACCCACGGCTTCAATTGAGACATCTATATTAGTTGAGAACGGCAGACATATAAAAAAGGTTAATATATTACCCCAGAATATTATCTGCATTTCAGCATTGGCATCAGAGTGCTTCAAGCAAAGAACAACAAGCGCTAAACTGATACCGCTTAAAATGGCAAGAAAGTTTCCAGCCATTTGGCCAAGGCCAATATTGGAGGTAAAAAATATGGAAATCCCTGCAAATACAGTCATTACAGAGAGAATATCAATTTTGTGAATAGGTGCTTTCATAACGAAGAAACTAATTAAAATTAGCCAAATCGGTGCAGTATACTGGAGTAAAATAGCATTCGCAGCAGTTGTTATTTTAGTTGCAGTTACATAGAGAATTAACATTGAAGCGTAGGCTAACATCCCCAGAATTACTTGCTTGGTAGGTTTTCGAACCCTACCCTTTAGGTAGATAAATACCACAGTACCAGAGATTAGGCTTCGGTAGCCCGCAATTGCAAATGACGACCATGGAATCAGTTTAATAAAGACACCGCCAAAACTCCATAGAATACTCGCTAACACCAACATGCTAACAGCTTTTATACGGCTCATAATGTCACCTTTGGTTTCTTATAAATCTGCGTTTTGAACGCAAATGGGTTATAGGACAAATCCTTTAATATTTACAACTTGAATATTAAACAATTAATAAAATAATAACGGAAATTTATGTAAATATCAATTGAATTATTTTGAATTATTGTGTCGATTATTCACAAAAAAAGTCTGTAGACTTCTGATTAAAATAAGGTTTTTGCAAATGATAATAGATATCAATAAAATTGCATTCCCTTTATAATATTAATATAGGGAGGTGGCATTATGGTAATTTATATGAGTACCGTTTTTATTGCCGGTTTTATATCGTTCTTTGCACCGTGTACCTTTCCGTTGTTGCCGGTCTATATCGGTGTTTTAACAGATCAGGTTAAGGGCGGTAGGGTCATTACAATATTCAATAAAAAGCTCGCATTAGCACCAATTTTAAAAACGATGCTGTTTGTAGCCGGACTCTCTACGACCTTTATACTTTTAGGGTTTGGTGCAGGCGCACTAGGTAGCATCCTTAATCAAAGCATTTTTTATAAGGTCAGTGGATTCTTGGTTGTGTTGCTTGGTCTACATCAAATGGGCTTATTTAGAATTCAGTTTCTAGAAAAATATAAATCGATACGATTCAAAAAGAAATCCGAAAACATATATCTGAGTGCCTATTTGCTAGGACTTACATTTAGCTTCGCATGGACGCCATGTGTTGGTCCGGTGTTAGGTGCAGTACTCGTCATATCTGCAGGTGGTGGACAAGCCTTTTATGGTGCATTTTTAATGTTGCTATATACCCTTGGTTTGGCAATTCCCTTCTTGGTATTTGCAATTTTTACGAACTATATACTCGGAAAATTTGAATGGATTGAAGGGCATCTAGGAACCATTAAATTCATTGGTGGCCTACTTATCGTCTTGATGGGGTTATTGCTCATGACACGGAATTTAAATCAAATTACAGTTTTTATTGAAAAGCTTTTATAAAGATTCTATTGAAATGAAAGGAGTGGCATTATGAACATAAACATGAAAAGAGGCTTAATTTTAGGTTTTATAATTCTTGTAGTTGCTGGAGGATTCGGTTTATATTATTCAACAAATACCAAGTCGATGGATACAGATGACGAAATGAAACCAGCTGGGCTTGAGGACAAGGTGGCAGAAACAGATGCTATGACTGAGACGGACGCAATGGATGAATCCGTTACAATGGATGGATCAACTACAATGGATGAATCCGCTAAAATGGCAGAGTCTGAAACTATGACAGAAACAGATCGTATGGTTGAAACAGAAGAAATGACTTCAGAAACGATGATGACAGCAGAAAATATGGATCCAAAAATGTTTACATTAAAAGATGTTGATGGCAATACAGTATCCTTAGTGGATTTCAAAGGAAAGAAAGTTTATCTTAAGTTTTGGGCTTCTTGGTGTTCCATCTGTCTCGCAGGAATTGATGAAATGGATCAATTTTCCGGTGAGATGAATGACTTTGAGATCATTACGATTGTATCACCTGATTTCAATGGTGAACAAAATGAGACAGATTTTGTTAATTGGTATCAAGGACTAGAATTAAAAAATATGAAGACAGTACTTGATCCGAAAGGGAATGTCGCCATGGCTTATGGTGTAAGAGCATATCCTACATCTGTATTTATTGATACTGAAGGTAATGTTGTCAAAACAATTCCAGGGCATTTGAACAAAGAGACAATTCTTCAAATGATATCTGAAATTAAATAAAATACGAGAAAGAGAAATAGAATACGAGAAAGAGAAATAGAATACAAGAAAGAATAATAGAATGTGAGAAAGACAACTAGAATACAAGGAAATTAAACTAAGAAAAAGGGGGACTTTTTAATAATAATCAAAATCATTATGCCTTAAATTTATAAGCAAGTTTAAGGCCATAATTTCATGAGATCGAATGAAAGGAGTATGTTATGAAACTCAAATTATTGATACTGATGATGATCTTTGTGCTAGGGGGCTGTGGCTCTGTATCTGAGACGCTTGATGTCGAATCGGTAACAGGTGATTTCAGCATTGATACAGTGGAAAAAACCGTAATTAAAGCTAATGAAGAAGACAAAGGTGTGCTTATAGATCCAAACGAAGATATAAAATGGCACATGGATCAGCTCGAAGAAATTTATTTAGCAGGTGGGTGTTTCTGGGGACTAGAAGCCTATATGAGTCGACTATATGGTGTTTATGATGTCACATCAGGCTATGC
Source organism: Fusibacter sp. (assembly GCF_057447755.1). Lineage (NCBI taxonomy): Bacteria > Bacillati > Bacillota > Clostridia > Eubacteriales > Fusibacteraceae > Fusibacter > Fusibacter sp. The sequence continues at coordinate 45,270 of NZ_JBVBZF010000002.1, forward strand.
AAATGGTTTAACAGAGTATCCAAAGTATGAAGACTTGATTTATAATCATTCCGGTCATGCTGAAACAGTTCATGTGCTTTACGACCCTAAATATGTAGATTTAAAAGCGCTTCTTAATTACTATTTTAGAGTAATTGATCCAACCAGTTTAAATCAGCAGGGCCTAGATAAGGGTGTTCAATACAGAACAGGCATTTATTACACGAATGAAAAAGATCTTGATGTCATTCAAATGGTTATGGCAGAACAGCAAAAGAAATATGATAAAAAAATCGTGGTTGAAGTTGAGCCACTCAAGCATTATTACTTGGCTGAGCCTTACCATCAGGATTATCTTGTGAAAAATCCAAATGGTTATTGCCACATTGACTTGGATTTAGCCTATAAACCCTTTATTGATGCCCAAAAATATCCTAAACCAGATGATGAAACACTAAGACAAACACTGACTGAAATCCAATACAAGGTAACTCAGGAAAATGAAACTGAATATGCATTTTCTAATGAATATTGGGATACTTTTGAACCGGGGATCTATGTGGACGTCGTCACTGGAGAACCACTTTTCTCTTCAACAGACAAGTATGAATCTGGATGTGGTTGGCCGAGTTTTTCGAAACCAATTTCAGAAGAGGTTGTAAATTATAAAGAAGATTACAGCTATAATATGTTGAGGATAGAAGTGAGAAGTAGAAGTGGGGATACACATCTAGGTCACGTCTTCAATGATGGGCCAAAGGATTTAGGCGGTTTGAGGTTCTGTATAAACAGTGCATCTATTAAGTTTATCCCATATGACCAGATGGATGCTCAGGGCTATGGTTACCTTAAATTTACGGTTAAAGATCTTAATATGATGGACTCAAGCGAGATGAATTAGAAAGAATAATTTCTAAAAGCAACATTTTAATGCAAGAGTGGTTTAAAAACTTAAAAACTTAAACCTCAATGTCTAAAAACTGCAGAGGTTAAAGTAAAAGATTAAGGGTATATTGATATTAATAGAAACATTATGAGGTGAAATATGGTGAAACTCTTAATTGCTGACGATGAATCTCTAATTCGTCAAGGTATTCGAAAATTAATAGATTTCGAGTCTCTTGGCATAGATGAGGTCTATGAAGCATCAAATGGTAAACAAGCAATTGAATTATTTGAAGAAAACACCCCTGAAATTGTGTTGCTAGATATCAATATGCCCATATTTAATGGCTTAGAAGTGGCAAAAAAAATAAAGCAAATTGCCCCAGATACTAAAATTGCCATTATTACAGGCTATGATTATTTTGACTATGCTGTAACAGCGCTTAAAATAGGTGTTGAAGATTATATTTTAAAGCCGATTTCAAGACAAGATGTTCAAGATGTCCTAAATAAGTTGATTAGAGGTTATCAACTTATTTTAGAGCAAAGAGAGATTAAAGAGACTGTGACCATGATCTTAAATGAAAGTTCAAATAGTGATGGGGATCATGGAGAGGCTACCTATAAAGCAATCATTTTGGACTATCTTTCTGAACATGCCTTTGAGGCCTCTTTCTCTTTGACAGAGCTTGCTGACCATATAGGCCTTAATCCAAACTATCTCAGTGGTGTGTTTAAAACAAACTTTGGCATTGCTTTTCAGGATTATGTCATGAATATGAGGTTAGAACGCGCAAAGATCTTGTTGCTTTCAACTGAAATGAAAAATTATGAGATTGCGGACGCCATCGGTATAGATGATGTAAATTACTTTGGTGTTCGCTTTAAAAATAAATTCGGACTATCCCCCAAACAATATAAACAAAGGATTTTGACCCATGAAAAATAAAATTCCTTTTCTAAAGACATTAAAAGTTCAAATTGCCGGGTATTTTTTAGCCACCAGTGTTGCATTGATCCTTATCTTTGCCATGGTCCTTTATTATAGCCTATCCAATATAATATTGGATGAAACGCTTGAGACTACTGCTAATTCGGTGGTGCAAAGTGGAAGGTATATTGAGATCTATATTGAAAAATTGAAATCACTCGCAGATGTGATGTCAAAAGCTGAAGATACAAAAGTTTATCTTCAAAGTGGCGATCAAATTGCAAGAGATAAGATTACTTCTATGATTGATGATATTTTGGAAACAGACCCATACTTCACTTCTATTGTTCTAGTGAGTAAGACAGGTGAAATAATTTCCAATGAGAAAGCCCTTGATATGACAACCTCTGATGACATGATGTCTGAACCCTGGTATGTTGCTGCTATTAACAGCGACGGTATGCCCGTTTTGACATCCATAAGGCAGCAGGCTTTTTCCATGGATCAGAATACATGGGTAATATCTGTTGGCCAAGAGATTACTGATGAAAAGGGTCTTAACATGGGAGTGCTTTTAATTGACATTAAATACGATGTCATTGGTAGTTATTTGAAGGACCTCATGGAGGGTGGGGCATTTATAATCAATTCTGAAAACCAAATTGTCTACCATCCTGATGTATCCTTTTTTACAGACCAATCAAAGTTAAATCAACTCATCGCACTAAATAATATGGCAGATGGCTACGATCAAAAAATGAATCTCCTGACCAAACACTATTCAATTAAGGGCACTAACTGGATTTTGGTAGGCACATCCATGCTTGATGGTCTATCCAGTGTCAGAAGACAAATTTTTGAGACTGTGGTTCTAGCGGGCATTATTTTAATCGCAATTGCTCTTGGAAGCGGTTGGCTTATTGCCATTCGAATTACAGCACCCTTTAAAGCCCTTGAGGATGCCATGTCAGATTTAGAGAACGGTTTAATTAAGGTACCGCTTGACAAAGCGGGTTGCTACGAGGTCGAAAGCTTAACGCGACATTTTAACCAAATGGCGGATCGTATAGATCGGCTGATGATTGATATTAAACAAAATGAAAAATTCTTAAGAACCTATGAACTCAATGCCTTGCACAGCCAGATTAACCCGCATTTTCTCTATAATACTTTAGATTCAATTGTTTGGATGGCAGAGTTCAATGACAGTGAAAAGGTGATAGCCATCACCAAGGCCCTCGCTCAATTTTTTAGACTATCACTAAGTCGAGGGGAAGATATGATTCCACTTAAGGATGAAATTGAGCATGTGGCACAGTATTTATTCATTCAAAAACAGCGATATGGTGATAAACTGCAATATGAGATAGAAGAGAAGAGTGGTTTGGAAGATGTCAAGGTTCCCAAAATCATCATTCAACCAATTGTTGAAAATGCAATTTATCATGGCATTAGAAATCTAGAAAGTGATGGACTTATTCAAATAAGCACTTATTTAGAGGGTGACAATCTGATTATTTTAGTGAAGGATAACGGTGTGGGTTTTGATCCAGACCGTATCACTAAGGGAAAAGTCAAGCTTGGAGGTGTTGGTATAGATAATGTCCATCAAAGGTTAAAATTGTATTATGGAGACCGATCAGGTCTTGATCTAAAATCTGAGGTCAAAAAAGGAACAGAGGTTAAATTGGTAATCCCAATTTAACCTCTTTTTTTAAAGTAATTTTCAAATTCTGCTTTCGGAACCGGCTTGCTGAAATAATAGCCTTGTAATATATCACATTTTTTAGATACCAGATAATCAATCTGCTCCTGTGTTTCAACACCTTCAGCAATGATTTTTAGACCAAGCTGGTGTGAAAGTCTAATAATGGCATCTAATATTTTTGTACGTCTCTGGTCTTTTCTTATGGATGAAACAAAGGCCTTGTCGATCTTAAGCACGTTAATATCCAGTGTGCCGAGATAATTAAGTGAGGAGTATTCCATACCAAAATCATCTAAACTGAATTTAATGCCAAACTGACTGAGCTGGTCGATTGTTTTAAAGGTTCTATCAAGCGAATGTATTAAGACATTCTCAGTGATTTCGAGTTCGACTTTATCAATATCAATGCCTGAATCTTTAATGATAGACAAGGTTTCTTCGACAAAAGTTTCTGCGAGCAGTTGAACAGGTGAGATGTTGATGGCAATGATGTAATTATTTTCGAACAGATTATGCCATTCTTTCATCTGTGAGCAGGCTTCTTTTAGTACCCACTTTCCAATATCGTGGATAATACCTAGGTCTTCAGCGATTGGAATGAAAACGTTAGGTGGAATAATTTCACCACTTGGATGAGCCCATCTGATCAGAGCTTCTGCACCTCGTAAAGCGTTGTTATGAGAGAAGAACTGAGGTTGATAATACAATCTAAATTCGTCATTTTTGAGGGCTTCCTTTAAATCGTTTTCAAGCCGGATGCGTTTGGTAAATACATCCAGAATTTCATAGCTGAAAAGGGTTAATTGATTTTTCCCGTTATCCTTTGAATAGTTGTTGGCCATATCGACGGCTTTAATGAGTTCATCTCTGCTTGAAGCGTGATCAGGATATATGGCAAAGCCGGCGCTCATGGTGATGTCGATATTTAAATTATCAATTGTGATTGTTCGTTTGATTGCATCATAGAAGGCTTTTGTATCTTGCCATAGGAGTTCTCTAGTATTTCTCTTTAAGTAGATGACAAATTCATCTCCACCATACCTTGAAAGCATGTCATTAGGTGAAATGTGCTTTTGAAGTTCAAGAGAAAGTTGAATGAGAAGATGATCACCAAAAGCATGTCCAAGGGTATCGTTAATATTCTTGAAATTGTCAATATCAAGATAGATTAAACCAAAGAAGGGTGTCTCCTTTTTAGCGATAATAAGCTCTAAATGTTGGTTTAATTGAGTACGATTTGGCAAGTTGGTCAGTGAGTCGAAATAAGCAAGATGTCTTATGTTGTGATCTCTGCTTTTTAATATTTCAATCATCTTGTTAAACTCTAATATCAAATTTTGAAGTTCCTTGTAACCGTTGTATATGATAGGCTGGGTATAATCACCATCAATAATTTCGGACAGCTTATCATTTAGTTGTACAACGGGCATGATAATTTGTTTTGAACTTAAAACCGCTAAGAAAGTAACTAATATGAAAATGCCAATAAAGATGAGGACAAAGAGAAAGCCAATATCTCGTGTAACGGCTGTTGTTGCATCATCACTTTGGATTGCTAGAACGATCCAATTTGTATCCGGAATTTCGTCAATTGAAATATAAGCACGACCTTCTAGATAGGGCGTTTCTAAAAACTTGTTGCCCTTGGTCAAATTGTTTTTGAAAAAATCAAACTTTGGATTATAAGCTCTTTGAGATACCAATCCGGTATTGTTGTCGGCAATGTAGATGCCTTTGTCGTCTAAAATGCTTATGTTAATACTGTCATCATTAATGATGTCATTAATTTCACGTATATTGGCGAGATTCAAATAGCCCACCAGATACCTGTTATCTTTCAACTTAATGATGTAGGAGATTGTAGAATTATTTGTATAAACAGAATTGAACGTTGAGGACCAATTGTCAAACTCATCATTGATATTAGAATTTAGATAGGGCTGGTCTTTAAAACTTATTCCGATATAAGATTCGTTATAGGGCGCTATTTCTGTGACAATATAATTTTCATCCAATACTTCAATTGCTTCAAAATAATTTTGATTAGCCAAAAGCTCTTCCAATAACAAGTTGGTATTGTGGTCATGAATGATTTCGTCTTCACTGAGCATATAGCCCACTAAATATAAAAAATCAGATGCTTTTGTAAAATAAGTATGGGTTTGACTGATGACAAAGTTAGAGAGTGTTTTATTACTCTCTTCAATGTCTTTTATCATATAATCTACAATGATATTGTTCAAAAAAATACTAGTGATCATAATTGGTAAAATTGCGATCAATAAAAAATATGCAATTAAGGACTGTTTTAGTGAATACTTTATACGCATTAATACCACCTTGATTAATTTATAGTTTCGCCATTTTCAGCATGAATAATAAACATTTTTCTTATAGCATCACCCTTATCGTTGATTTCATAATTGCTATTGATGCCTTCGTAACTTTTGTGAGATTGAATATATTCCTTTATTACCTTTGGATCTCTAGAGTTTGTTTCACTAAGTGCCTTAGTCAATAGGGAAACGGCATCATAGGTATAAATGGCAGCAAAATTTGCTTCAACTTTATAACGATTAAAATAGGCTTCTTTAAAGGTTAAAAACTTTTCGGATGTGGCATTTGGATCGATTGCGTAAACCCCATAAACATTTGACATGCTTTTACCATAACCTGAAATAACTTCAGGGGCCATTCCCCACATTGATGAGAATATATCAATATTCCCCATGGTTTTCTTAATTTGATTTGAAATGAGAATAAGATCTGAAACACTTGTAATTACAATTACTTGAGTGGGATCAAATACTTTTACATCTTCTATGATACTTGGTATTTCACTGCTTTCATTCAAGGGAAAAAGCTCGGTTTCGAACTGAGGGTTTAAGTCAAATTGTTTAATAGAACCTTCAAAGACCGATTGGGAAAATATGAAGTTTGAATTATTGTAAATTATAGCAATTTTGCCAGATGTGTTTTTTTTCATGATGTGATTGGCCAGTGTTTCCCCCTGTATGGTTGCAGAAGGAATAACGGCAATGAAATTATCATCAACGCCCATATAACCGTTGTGACTGACAAGTGGTGTAATAAAGAGTGCATCTTTTTCATTAATATATGGAATTGTCAATGTCGC
>NZ_JBVBZF010000003.1:0-49501 GCF_057447755.1 Fusibacter sp.
AAATCTTAAGGGAAATGATTCAAACTCAAATTAAGCCATATGAAATCATCGTTTCTGAACTTTCAATGACCATCGCCTCACACGTTGGTCCAAATATGATCGCTGTGGCGTTCATGGGCGATAGTAGAGAAAACATATAGCGATAGCCTCACTGATTTTTTAAAAATCCGTGGGGCTTTTTTAATGGCATGGCTAGCCTTAAGCCACTAATATTTTCTATATCTTGTAAGTATTTTAGATCATATGATCCTTATTTCGATTTATGATGCAATCTTTTATGAAATGAGTCTTGATTTGATTTATAATGCAATCCTTTGTGAATTGAGTCTTGATTGGATTTGATGACACTGGGATTGATAACATGATATAATGCTATTGTTAAATAACAAGGATTTTTAAGTAAAGGTAGGAAACACATGAAAATTGCTGTGGGCATGAGTGGTGGCATAGACAGCAGCACCACTGCGCTTTTATTAAAGGAACAAGGCCATGAGGTGATTGGCGTTACCATGTTTCTCTTCAATCATCAAGTGGCTGAAATAGAAAATGCAAAACGCGTCTGTCAGGCCCTAGAAATGGAACACTATGTATTGGATTATAGGCTAGATTTTGAACGTGAAGTCATCGGCAACTTTATTACCACTTATGAGCAAGGTGGTACACCCAATCCCTGTATCCATTGCAACCGAATTTTTAAGTATGGTAGGCTTATCGACGATGTTTTAGCACTCGGTGCAGAGGCCTTTGCAACAGGCCACTATGTAAGAGTCAAGTATAACGAAACAGAATCAGAATATGAAATTCACAGAGCCCTCAATGCTCGAAAAGACCAATCCTATAACCTATACCACCTGACGCAAGAAACCCTCTCGAGGCTCTATTTTCCCTTGGGGACCATTGATTCCAAGGAGACTGTGCGTCAATACTTTGAGAAAATTCACATAGAAACTGCCAAAAAGAAAGACAGCTTAGGTATTTGTTTTATTGATCACAAGCGACACGATGTTTTTCTAAAAGAAAAGGAAAGTAGGGCCATGGTTGGTGGCCGCTTTGTGGATAAAGCCGGAAATTTTTTAGGTTATCACCAGGGCATAGCCGCTTATACACTGGGTCAAAAAAGAAAACTTGCCGAGGGGCTCTCCGGCAAGTATGTTGTCACCGATATTTCATCAAAGACCAACGAAGTGACGCTTGGTGAGGAGTCTGATCTCCTTAAATATGAAATCCATGCAAAGGCCTTTAACTTAATCAATAGCTATCACGCTTTTCCACTTAAGGTAAAGGTGATTGTAAGTCAATGGTCTGAAGTCTATGAGGGTATTCTGATGCCACATGATGATGGGTCTGCTCATATAAAATTTGAAAAACCTGTGAGAGCACCATCCTGTGGACAAGCAGTTGTCTGTTATCAAGACAGCCTCTTAATCGGCGGCGGTGTTATTACTCAAGTAATGTAAGCAACCAATTTTTCACGTCATCATCAGCAAAGGCACCCTTGACACTGTTTCTATAAAGCGCTTCATCAAATGCTCTTCCAAGGTCAAAAGCCTCTTGAACAATAGAGAACTCATTGGTCATGTTCGTATCTGAAACCGTTCGATTATCAGTATTCATGGTTACCAATATGCCATCTTCAAAAAATGCCGCAATGGGGTGTGCATTTAAATTGGAGATGGCTTTTGTTTGCAAATTGCTCGACGGACAGCATTCAATAAAAATGCCGTGTGTCTTCACGCAGTCATATGCCTTGGCATCTTCCATCATGGCAACGCCATGACCAAGCCTTTCCGCACCCAGCATTAAAATTGAATCCGACATATTTTGTGCAATCCCCGTCTCACCTGCATGAACTGTCACATGATATCCCAAGGATTTCGCATAGAGAAAGGCCTCTTTAAAACGCGGTGCAAACAAGTCACACTCACCACCACATAAGTCTAGTGCCACAACCCCATTACTTAAAAACGGCTGGCCCGCGTTTATAAGGTCATAGATCCCCTTTACCTCACTATTTCTCATATAGGATAGGATGAGATTTCCCCTGATTTCAAAAGCCTCTTCTGCTCTTTTTATCCCCTTTAATGCACTGCTAATAATTGCCTTATAGCTTAGGCCTTCTTGTGTATGCTGCTGGGGGGCAAATCTTATTTCAATATATTTCACGTTTTCGCTTGCAGCATCCTCCATGAGTTCATAAGAAACCCTCTCAATGGCTGCTTCCGTCTGCATCACCTTGATTGGTAGATCAAATCGTTTCAAGTAAGTATCCAAAGAATCACAATCCATAGGCGCAATTAAAGAAGCCGATACCCCTTCAATGGATTCATCTGGTAAAGGGATCTTCATTTGTTTAGCCAGCGCCAAGACTGTCTCGGGTCTTAGGCTGCCATCAAGATGACAATGTAGCTCAACTTTAGGCATTTTAAAATAATTCATGACTTTCCTCCACTTTGTCTTCATTCGCTTGTTGCTTATCTACCCCTAATAACACCTATTTTCCCAATAAAGTCAAAAAACGCTTGATTACGAAGAAAATGCATGTTGCATCTTCCTCGTAATCAAGCGTTTAAGGTGCTTGGTAGAGACCCCCATACCATATTAATGGGGTTATACGACGATTTATTAATTCACATTTTACAAAATTACCGACCCCACGTCAATTTTTTTGTGAAAATGTTCTAAAACGACTCATAAATACTGCCCATATAAGCGTCTTTACCGTTTGGTCTAGTCATTTTACCATATACACCGCGTAATCTTCAAGCGTATTTTTACGATTATTTAAATTCTATGACTTCAAAGTCATTCCAATACAAGTCCATAATCAAAAGCCTATGTCTTAAAAGGTCTCCTCTACCTAGCAAGAGCTTCAAAACTTCACTGACTTGTGTAGATGCGGCAAGCGCCGGTGTAAAGGAAGGGTTTCCTAGCCTTTGCTCTATACCCTTTCCAATATGCGATTTATAAATTCGATTCAAGGTGTCATCACCCGGTAGAATTGTACAAACCTGTGCATACCAGCCCCCTATAGCACCATAAACCAGTGGAATCTCCAGTTTTTTTGCCATTTCTTGAAGACAAAAGCGCGTCGCTATGCCATCTGTGGCATCCACGATCACATCGTGTGCACTCAAGATTTCAAGGGCATTTTCTTCAGTGAGAAAAGCTTCTATTGGGTTTACTTCCACTTCAGAATTTACTGCCGCCATCCTCTGTTTGGCTTCAAAAGCCTTGCTTTGGGATAAGTTGTCTTCCTGTGAAAGCAATTGACGGTTTAAATTTGACATGTCAAAATCATCGCCATCAACGACAGTCAAATAGCCAATGCCCAGTCTGCCAAGCATCTCTATCACGTAACCACCAAGGCCTCCACAGCCCACAACACAAACTCTTTTTTCATGAAGCATATCACACTCTTGAGTCGAAAGCATCTCTCTATTTTTTTGATAGCGATCCATCTTCAGCCCCCTCCTACTGGTGGAAATATGGAAACGACGTCCTCTGCTTCTAAAACCTTATCCAGACTACCGTCTCGACCATTGATCAGAAGGATTGCAACATCTTCTTTTTTAATGTCTAGGGTCTCAATGATCTTTTGGGGCGTTGGCCTTTCATCCATTTGAACCATTAACTCCTTGCCCCTACCCTCTCTCAAAGTTGCAAACAATCTCACTTTGATTTCCATTCAATCACCTCTCATCTTCACAAACAACACTTTAATCATATACAATAAACCAAGTTTCTCACCCAGAGGCAATCACCACATGATGGTGCATTTCCATAGCAATCACCAAAGGTATCATTTACCATATCACACCCATCCACGAGTTCACAATCTGTACAGGAGGGGTAATGGTTGTTGTAGACCATATTTCGATATAACTCATAAGCTCTCGAATGCCATATCGTGCCTAAGTCTTCATGCATGATATTGCCAAATGTATGAGCTTGAATATTTTTCAAGCGGCCAAACACAACCTCTGAGCCACTATGTGCAAATCGGTAGCAGGGTGCAACCTCCCCTTTAGAATTGATCACCGCTGTGTTATTGTCAACAAATCTACATCGACGTTCCGTTTTTAGATGATGGTCTGATAATCTTACCGCAAGCCCCCGTTTTAGGGCATACCTTTGGATTTGATTATAATAAGCGACCATTTCCGGGTCCTTGTACATGGTGTACAGACACTGGCTACTTTCCTCAAGGTCAACCGGCAGGATATTGGAAACAATCAGCTGCGACACACCATATTCACTGGCTAAATCAATAACGCCAAAAATATCGTCCTTATTGGTAGCAGACAGGACCATTTGAAAAATAACCTGTAAGTTCTTTCTTTGCGCTTTAGTTTGGTTTTTTTTAAGGGTGTTGATTTGCATTAACTGGTTTAAAACAGCATCTAATTTCACCCCTCTAATCTCAAAAAAATTATCCCTAAGACCATCTATAGAAATTACTAACTGATCCACATAAGAAACGATTGCCGCTCTGATTTCAGGGCTTAAACTAACCCCATTTGTAGTCAAGCTAACCTTATAGGGAGACAGGCGCTCTAAAACCTCTATGATTTTCGGATGAATCGTCGGCTCGCCTATGCCACCCACAACAACCTCATCTATGGTTTCTATGCCCTCTATCTGTGTTAGGATTGCTTCCAGCATTTCGTCTGACATATCCACCGTGGCCTCATGCCATGAATGCCTATAGCACATGGTGCAATTTAGATTACAAGCATCCGTTAACTCCAAGCACACCTTTTGAACCGGCATTTTTACCTCCTAATCACATAAATCATTAAAAGAAAGAGGGTCCTAAGACCCTCCTTTATCACTAAACAGCATATCATTTATAATCCCAATACTGTTTTACGTGCATCCGTTGGAATACCGTCAGCACTCCAGCCTCTTAATTCATAGTACTCAGGGAGAAGTTCAGAAAGTCTTGCAACGTTGCCCTTAGAAGGACCAGCTTCAATTGGATCCTCGAGCAATCTCTTAGGAAGTGTATCTTGTGAAGGATCAATACCTGCATCGAGGTTAAACAGCCTTTCTATATTCCAGATACGCTCACCAGCAAGCAATACATCTTCTGGCGTCCAATCCGTGCCAATAACAGCATTGATCATAGAAGAATAATCGCCAGCACCCATAGCAAATGATGTAAACAGACATAAGCCTGAAGCGTCAATAAAGGCTGTTAGATCTTGGAATACTTTAACCCAGCCTGCTTTTCCCTCTAAGCTAAAACGGTCTAACTTCTCAGGCAAGCCTAAAATTTCAGGCGAAATCAAGTAACCTCTAACGTGACAACCACCTCTGTTTGAAGTAGCGTATTGTAAGCCTTGTCCTTGAATTGCCCTAGGGTCATATGCAGGAAGCTCTTGTTTTTTAACAGACATCGAAAGTTCAGGAACACCATAAGATTCACAAAGACGGTATGAACCATCAGCCATCTTATCGCCAAAGCCTTCTCTTAGACCCATTCTCTTTGTCCACTCAACCACTGCTTCATTGTTGCCAAACTCAAGTGATAAACCACCTAAATCAGAATCCTTGATAAATCCCTTTTGATAGAGTTCCATGGCAGCTGCAATCGTAGCACCTGCAGAGATTGTATCAAGTCCCATTTGGTTACACCAGTAATTTGCTTTTATTACTGAAGCCATATCTGAAACGCCACAGTCACCGCCGAATGCCCAAATTGTTTCATACTCAGGACCGCCACCTTCAATATCGTCTACCTTGCAGTATCTACCACAAGCGATTGGACATCTGTAGCAAGGATCTTTTCTGACCAAGTATTTTTCAGCAAGCGTTTCACCACTGATTTCTTCTGCTTGACCAAACTGTGAGGTTTGGAAGTTGTTTGTTGGGAAAACACCATTTTCGTTGATAATATTTACAAGTACCGCTGTTCCATAAGCCGGTAAGCCCTGACCTGTAACACCGTTTTCTCTAATTTTTGCATTACAATCTTTAACAATTTGCTTTAATGCTTCTGCGTCAGCCACTTCAACATTTTTTGTGCCTCTAACCGCAATAGCCTTAAGATTTTTAGAGCCCATAACAGCGCCAACACCTGATCTACCAGCAGCTCTGTCATTTTCATTCATAATTGCAGCCATTTTTGAAAGCTTTTCACCAGCAGGGCCAATGGTAAGAATTCTCGATTTCTCAGCCACTTCTTTACTTAGCGTTTCACTTGTCTCAGACACTACTTTGCCCCAAACATGACCAGCATCTCTGATTTCAACCTTGTCATCTTCAATACAGAGATAAACCGGTTTGTCAGATTTACCTTCAACGATGATTGCATCATAGCCAGCAAACTTAAGTTCAGGCCCCCAGTAGCCACCAGAGTTTGAAGAAGCGATTGTGCCGGTCAATGGCGATTTTGTAATTACCATGTAACGACCGCCTGTAGGTGTTGGTGTACCCGTTAATGGTCCTGTTACGATGAAAAGCTTGTTTTCTTCGCTAAGTGCATCCACACTTGGAGAAACTTCATCTGTAAACAACTTGGTACCAAGACCTCTACCACCGACAAACTTCTTTGCCACTGTTTCGTCTAGTTTTTCAACTGTACAAGCACCCTTTGTCAAATTCACTCTCAATACTTTTCCTTGATAACCGAACATAAATAACCTCCTTTAAAATTTGGCGCAACGCAATGCATTGCTTATAAATGTGACATTTATTCCAAATCCTTTCCAAATATCGGGAGGCATCACGGTTTCCCATTCTACCCATTGGTCAAGTCTCATGGCATTTGCTTTAGAGCGGTTGACTCGGATTTTGGTACAGTTTAAATTAATCTATGCTATTCTTGTGATTCAAGAGTGCCAATATCATTCAAAACCACGATGTCATCACCTGTTTTGATCACACCACTTTTAAGCACCCTCGTAAAAATGCCCTCCTTAGGCATAATACAATGCCCTACCTGTGTTTTGATCTCGCAACCGTTGTGACATTCTTTTCCGATTTGTGTCACTTCATGCATGGTTTCTCCAATCATGAGTTTTGTACCCACTGGCAGCTCGTATAAACAAATCCCCTGTGTGGTTAAATTCTCTGCAAACTTACCACTGCAAAGGCCTTCAACACCAAGCGCTGTCATCTTATCCACGCTCTCCTGTCCGAGCAAACTCACTTGTCGGTGCCATTTTCCTGCATGAGCATCCCCCACAAGTCCGTGTCCTTCCTGGAATTCCCCTTGAGGAATGGTCTCTTTCACAACGCCTTTAACCTTGCTGATATTTATCGCGAGTACTTTTCCATTCATTTTCATTCCCCCTGTCTTATATAATGTCCAGATTTACCACCTAATTTTTCTACGAGTCTGATGCCATCAATTTGCATTTCCTTGTCCACGGCCTTACACATATCATAAATGGTAAGTGCCGCAATGTTAACCGCAGTGAGCGCTTCCATCTCTACACCAGTCTTGCCAACAGTTTTAACAACGGCTTCTATCAAAACGCGATCCTCTAAAATTTCAAAGTCAAGTGTCACATGGGTCAACATCAAGGGATGACACATGGGAATGAGATCACTGGTCCTTTTCGCACCCATTACACCTGCAATTTGAGCCACTTGTATCACATCACCCTTGCTAATGGCTGAATGCTTAATGGCTTCTATGGTAGAGGGTTTCATAAGGATTTGACCTCTTGCAATTGCAGTCCTATGTGTATCTGTTTTTTCGGTGACCTCCACCATATGTGCTCTTCCCTTATCGTTAAAATGCGTAAATGTCATGAAGACCTCCTAAAAACCCTATCTCAGGCTATACCTATATTTTGAGACATTTCTTGAACTCATTTTTTAACTGTTAATTGAACTTTATTTTTATTTTAATTTTGGTCTAAATCTTGATTTAATCTTGGCCTTTGGGGGCTTAGCCTCCCACCTGGACCATATTTCTAAGTACGGTATTGGTCTTGCCAATTTGGTGTTCTAATGGCTTTTTTAGGACAGACGCTTGTATATAATCTCTTAAAACCAATTTCTGATCTATGGCCCATTTGAGATCAAATTCTTCATCCGAATGCAGACAATACTTCAGTTTACCCTCCGAAGTCAATCGAATACGGTTGCAGTCTGAACAAAACTTACATGATATAGGACTTATAAGGCCTACTCTGCCCTTGCCGTTCGGCAGTCTGTAATACTTTGCAGGTGAAGAAGGATCCTTGCTCACCAGTTCGACCAAGTCTGGTACGCGGTCCAAGACCACCGTATTAGGCAAGTAGTTCTTAATGGACCATTTGGCAACCTCGCCTATGGGCATTAGCTCTATAAAGCGCACGTCTATATCATCGTCCTCTGTCAATTTGACGAAATCCACGATTTCATCATCGTTAAAACCACCGATAATGACGACATTGAGTTTAATGGGGGTCAGGCCTACTTTTTTAGCCTCTTCAATACCTGCCAAGACGTCATCCAAGCTGCCACCTCTGGTCATTCTAAAATACTTGTCTGGCTTTAGTGAATCAATACTGATATTAACACGATCCAACCCCGCCGCTTTGAGGGGTTCGGCCATTGTCTTTAAAAGTAACCCATTCGTTGTCAATGCAAGATCTTTGATCTCAGGGTGGTTTTTAATCTTCTCAACCAATGTGACAATGCCGTTTCGAATTAAGGGTTCACCACCTGTTAGTCTAATTTTATCAATGCCCATGTCCACAAATGCACTGATGATTTCATCTATTTCTTCAAGCGAAAGAATATCACTATGCTTCAATTTTTCAACGCCCTCTTCCGGCATGCAGTACTGACACCTTAAATTGCATCGATCCGTAATGGACAATCTCAAATAGTTTATTTTTCTACCAAACCCATCAATCATAAGCTGCTCCTATCTCAATGATATCGCCTGTGCCCTCCAGTGAATAGCCGCCAATTTCAGTCATCTGTCTTTCGAAATAAGGGGATTTTATCCACTCAATAAATCGCATGACTCTAAAGTCCGAAAGTAGTTCATGGGGGATTAGGAAGTCATAGGCTTCGTATCCGACTTCGATGAAATCCAAATCCATTGATTTGGCTGCTGAATAAACCCCTAAACCTGCATCTGCACTTCCTGAAGAAACGGCTACTGCAACAGCAGTGTGTGTTATAGCTTCTCTTTGATAGCCATTAATCTCTTCACACGCAATCCCTCGCTTTATAAGCTCAAAATCCAGAAGCTGTCTCGTTCCAGCACCTTTTTGTCGATTGATGAAGGCAATTTCTTTTCGTCTTAAGTCTTCAAAGCCTTTCACTTGATGTGGATTGCCCTTTTGCACCATAAGTCCCTGTAATCTTTTAACACCCTTTATCAAGGCCATTTTTCGATTTGGAAAAAACCTTTCAACACTGCTAATATTGTAAACACCCGTCTTCTCATCAATAAGATGAATTGGGGCCATATGGCATTCGTTTTTAAGAAGAGACATAATGCCACCTAAGCTTCCAACATGTGTTGAAGTCATTGGCATACGATCTGATATGATATCCAAAAGAAGATCATGACTGCCTATGACCACAAGTCTTTCAGACAATGTGTGAAGGGGCTTCAAGAGCTTAATGTTAACGCGTTGTCCTTTTTCAATCCCTTCAGACAGCCTTGGTATGGTCAAAACACCATCTGCTTTCACTAGGCTCATGGTCGTTCCAGCACCTCTATTGAGAGGGGTTACCACCCAGTTTTGATTGACCTCACCTAGAGTAACCCTGACAAGCTCCTCGTGCTTGAGTGAAGAAACCACCCTCTGAGTCAGTATGCCCTCATGGGAGGACATTAAATCAAGTTGCCCCTGCCAGCTTAGGATAAGCGGCTTTACAAAGGCTTCAAATGCAAAGAAAGCAGATACGGGATAACCCGGTAACCCCACGATACTCTTCTCATTAATTTTGCCTAAAATCGTTGGTTTTCCTGGTTTAATAGCGACCCCGTGTACGACCACTTCTCCTAGAGCCTCTATTGTGCTTACGGTAAAGTCCTTAGCGCCAGCGGAAGAACCTGCAATTGTAATGAGCATGTGATTATCTTCTAGGCCCTTTTGAACAGCCTCTTTGAGCAAATGAGGATCATCTTGACAGGGCTTGTATACCTTTGGGATGCAACCCATCTCAATCAAGAGACCTTCTATGACGCTGGAATTTGAATCTATTATCTTGCCCTTTGTCAGGGCTTCAATCTCTTGAACAATCTCATTGCCTGTGGGCAGTATGCCTACCTTTAAGGATTCGAATACTTTTAAACTTTGAACCCCACCGCTAATGAGGGCGCCTAGGTCCATAGGTCTGATCTTATGAAGTGAAGGCAAGAGCATCTCACCTACGATTATATCCTCTCCCACTTGTCTTACATGCTGCCAAGCATATGCAGCCTCAACAATTTCGACAAGCCCATCACCGATGGGTTTTACGTCTTCAATCATAATGACACTGTCAAAACCATCCGGCAATAGATTACCAGTATTCACATAGACAAAATCTACAGTTTCCACAAGTTGCATTGGTTTTTTTTCATTTGCACCCTGCGTTTTTTCAGAAAGTACGGCAATACCATCCATTGCCGCACAAGGATCACTCGGGGATGATCTTTCTGCAAATACCGGATGACTCGTGATTTTTTGCAAGGCTTCTCTGACAGAGACAGACTCATGTCTTAATGGATTAGAAAGGGCTTCTTTGTACTTATTAAGTGCTTCTTCTAGTGGCATGTTTGAAATATAGACATTGCGCTTGGCCATTAAATTTCACCCCTTTTAAATAATGTAACGACAACTTCTTCCTCTTTATAAAGCCCCTCTTGATCACTTTTTATATGAATATAGCCTGATGCACCTGCCATCAAAGAAATCAAGCCAGATTTTCCAAGTATGGGCTTAGCCATCCAACCCTCTTGAGCCTTAAAAAGCGTCACCATGATAAAGGTATCTCTTCCAGGTGAAGAATGAACACTTTCAGTTACCTTTGCCACAATTTCCATGGCCTTAGCCTCATGCCTTGATAGCTTTTCCATGTAAGGTCTTACCAAGACTTCAAAGACAAGCGCCGAAGCCGTCGGATGACCGGGTAGGCCAAATATCATTTTATCTTGAACCCTACCGACAATTGTGGGTTTTCCAGGTTTAATAGAAATACCATGTACCAGAATCTTGCCACCCTCAAAGGACTCTATGACCCTTTGGGTGAAATCTCTTGTCCCTACAGAAGACCCCCCGGACAGGATGATGACATCTGCCATCTCTAAAGCCTTATTTACACTTTCTCTCAAAGCAGCCATATCATCCTTGACAATGTCTTTGAATACGACCTCTCCACCCAGTGCCGTAATTGCACCTGCAAGTGAATAGCCATTTATATCTCTTATTTGTCCAAGGCTCATGGGGCCATTGCAATCGATAATCTCATCACCTGTGGATAAAACTGCTACCCTTATCTTTTTATACACAGATAATTCACCAATTCCCGCACCCGCTAGCAAACCCATATCATAGGCACTTACGCGTTTTCCATGGGATAAGATCAATTGTTCTCTTTTAAGGTCATCTCCACAGTAAATGATGTTTTCACCAAAGGCCACAGGATGATATATCAATACCATGTCCTCTGAAATCTTTTCTGTATGCTCTATCATCACCATGCCGTCTGCCCCCTCAGGAAGCATTCCACCTGTTGGCACATACATGGCTTGGCCACTTTCGATGACGTCACAGGTTGCCTCTCCCATTATCGAATCGCCCTTTAGGGTCAGCATTGCGGGAATGCTATCTGTGGCACCTGCAAGATCCTTGACCTTCACGGCATAGCCATCAACTGTTGATCTATCAAAAGAAGGTATATCCACCTTCGAGTACACATTTTCACTGCAAACACGACCTTGACTTGAAAGAAGGGCTACCCTTTCACTTTCAAGACCTTGTGTATTTGCGATCGTCATAACTTGGTCCATTGCTTCGTTTAATGTGATTATTTTAAAAAACTGCATATTAAAATCCTTTCTTTATCCCTTATGATGCGGTGTTGCACATTCTGAATCATCACCAACTAGAATTTGAATACCATGAAATATAGGATTTAAAATATACTCTAATGTCTCCTTGACTGCTTTGGGACTTCCTGGCATATTGATAATAATAGAATTGCCCCGTATGCCTGAAACCCCTCTTGACAACATGCCTTTCGGTGTGATTTTTAGACTGTTGTAGCGAATTGCTTCAGAAACACCTGGTGTTTCTCGCTCAATGACGCTTAAAGTCGCCTCAGGTGTTATATCTCTTTTGCTAAAACCGGTACCGCCAGTTGTCAAAATCAAATTGACGCCAAGGACATCCGCCATGTGGATCATGGCATTTGACAATGCTTCTTTTTCATCCGGAACAATCACTTGTTGCACGACCTCATAGCCCGCCTCAATGACCATATCACAAATTACCTTGCCACTTAAATCTTCACGTTGGCCCTTCGACCCCTTATCACTTGCCGTAATTACCCCTACTGTATACATAATTTTTTCCCCTTTCCAACAAAACGACTTCATGACTTATCCGATTGATCTGATCTGTATCATGCGAAATTGTAATCACTGTCATTTTTTTCTCTCTATTTCTTTTGATAATGGCTTCTTCAATAGTCTTGATGGTGTTTCTGTCTATACTTGCTGTCGGTTCATCCAACAAGACAACTTCTGGATCGAATATCAAGGCACGCGCAAGTGCCACCTTTTGCGCTTCACCACCTGAAAGTTGAGTTGCCAATTGATCTTTAAAACTGGTGATTTGAAACTCATCCATAATTTGATGGACGAGATGGCCGACTTCAGCCTCGGACTTCCCCCTGATTTTTAATGGATATGCAATGTTATTGTAGACAGAAGTCTGCATCATGTAGGGGGTCTGACTCAAATACGTGATGCGTTTTAATTCTGATTCTCCCAAGGATTTGCCATTATAGTGGATAGACCCACGTTCAAAAGGCTCAAGACCTGCAATAATTTTCAGGAGTGTTGTTTTACCAGCACCATTCTCTCCTATTATCCCATAAATTTTTCCACTTTTAAAAATATTTCTCTCTATATCAACAACGACCTTGTCTTTATACCGCTTCAGCAGTTTTTTTATTTCGATATCCATATCAGTCTCCCATCGTAAAATGATAAAGGATTGTGTTAACACCAAAAGAAATAGAAAGGAGTACAATGCCCATAGCAATGGCCATGCCATAATTCCCCATGCTGTTGTTCATGGCGATAAAGGTCGTCATTACACGTGTATGATCTTTGATGTTGCCCCCTACGATCATGACTGCGCCGACCTCTGATATGGCACGTCCGAAGCCAGTGACAATGGCAATGAGTATGGTCACGCGCATTTCTACCACCATGAGCTGAAGGACTTGAAGCTTGTTTGCGCCAAGTGTCTTGCCCACGTTGTAAATCGCCATACCCTTATCCTTTGAAGCGTTAAATACAATCCCCATGATAATAGGAGAAACTAAAATCACCTGTGCAATTACCATGGCAGTAGGCGTAAACATAAGTCCCCATGTCCCAAAAGGACCACTTCTAGACAAACAAATAGCAACCATCAGACCCACCACTACTGGTGGTAGGCTCATGGCTGTATAGATAAATCTTGTAAAGACTTTTTTTAATCTGAACTTTTTAATGCCTAAATATATGCCAAGAGGTATGCCGATTAAGGCAGAAAAAAAGGTAGACGATAAGGATAGTCCTATGGACAGTCCTATAATCTTATATACCTCTTTATCTAACCTTAATAAAAGCTGCAAGGCCTCTTTAAAGCCCTCTGTGATGAAGTTCATCTATTTAGCTCCTCAATTATGCGTCTTATTGATGCACTTTTAAAAAGTATTATTTTGCATTTGGGAAAAATAGAGGTTGTCCATAGGCTTCAACACCAAACTGTCCAATTCTCTTTTGTGTCTCATCAGACAAGATCCATTTAATAAATGCCTCTGCGCCTTTTGCATTAATCTGTTCATTTTTATTAGGATTTACAGCAATGACACCATAGTAATTGAGTAAGGCTTCATCTGCTTGGAATACGATATCAAGGTCCAACTTGTCCTGCATTGCAAGATAAGTTGCTCGATCTGTCAAAGTGTAGGCCTGAAGCTCGCTTGCCATCATAAGGACGTCACCCATGCCCTTGCCTGCAGAGATATACCAATCCCCACTTGGTTCAAGTGATAATCCCTTCCATAAACTAATCTCTTTTTTATTTGTGCCCGAATCATCTCCTCTTGACACAAATTTTAGTTGATGTTCACTAATATATTTTAAAACGGATTCAATATCTGTCATACTTGAAGTCTCTAAGCCATCATTTGAACCCTTAGGCCCCACGAGTACAAAATCGTTGTACATGACATCAAATCGCTCGACACCATCACCATCGCTGACGAATTTTTCTTCACTTGCTTTTGCATGCACAAGGAGGACATCGGCTTCACCGTCAACACCCATTTGGATGGCCTTACCTGTTCCAACTGCTACAACCTTAACTTCTATTCCCGTTTCCTTCTCAAAGTAAGGCAAAATTTCATCTAAAAGACCACTATCTTGTGTACTGGTTGTCGTAGATAAAATAATGGACTTTGGCGTGTTGTCACGCGTCATTCCAATTACTGCAAGACCAATCACCAAACATATTAATATCCCTACGATTACTTTCATATTTCGATTCATCATGTATTCTCTCCTTTGAAATAGCCCTAACCCTATTAAATGTATTCAAAACGATCGCCTTGCACTTATTATTATACAATACCATTAATACAAAAACTATCTGATAATTCAGAAAAATAGCCTAATTTTAAGAGGGTCATGCAATAAATAGGATTTTAAGTGGGACATCTACCGTTGTTTCATCCTTATGGCTGTGATACTATAAAACTAATTATTGTACTTTACTCTTGGGGAGGGCTTGCTTTGATTAAAAATTTCGATCGCTATTTTGAAAAAACGGATGGTTTGGAAACAGAGTATATGAAAATCCTATATTATGACCTTGATAAGGATTTCAAAGGCACATACAAGACCTATCAATATACGAGATTATGTACAATTACGAGCGGCCTAAAACACGTTCGAATTAACGACGGTCAAGAATTCACTTATTCCGACTCGGATTTTATTCTCTTACCACCTCACGCTAGTGTGGATATGGTAATTCCAGAGAAAACCATCGCAGTGGTATATGAGCTCAACGACAAGCTCATCGAAGATACCCTTAAAAAAGTGGAAGTCAAGCATGAGCTAAATGTGGATATGACGACCGATTTTGTAAAGAAAAATCTATTGCTCCCTCAAGTGAAAACGCATATAGAACGCATAAAACAATATGCACTCAGCGATGACCCCAACAAGCAATTTTTAATTGACCTCTGTTCACAAGAGTTGACTTATAATCTCATAAACCACTACCGTTTGTCACTTGATCAACGTAAAAAGCAGGAACCTGTAGAATATGCCATTCATTGTCTAAAAAACAACCTGAGTGATCCAGATCTCACAGTTAAAGAAATTGCATATGCGCTTAATATGTCACCCTCAAATTTAGTCCTACTTTTCCGCAGGGCGACAGGTATGACCCCAAAGGCTTATCACAACCGCTTAAAACTCAATAAAGCCAAAGAGCTCCTTAAGCATAAAAACGTTTCAGAGGTTTGCTATGATTTAGGCTTTGAAAGTATCTCCTACTTTATAAAACTCTTCAAAGGACACTTTGGCATTACCCCTAAACAATATTCACTAAAGGTTTTACAGGGAACGTCATATGAAGCATAGCCAGCCATCACACAAGTCCTATCAGGTGGTCATAGACAGTGGTATTCCCATTAAATACATTCAGGATTATTTCAGACTTACTTCAGAGGAAGTGACCCCACATCATTATAGGGGCTCAAACTGGGAACTTATTTTAATGCCGCAATCACTTGAGCCTAAAGGTCGCAAGGTTTCCCTTTATATACCAAGAACCCAGATGCGTTTTATAGGCGAAAAGACTGAGGTGGACCAAGTGGTCACTGCCTACCGATTAGAATTTTTATCCGCGGGTGGGTAATACCCCTCAGGTACTTAATACCCTCTGGTGCGTAATCCCCTCGGGTGATTAATATCAATGAGTGCCTAATATCGATGGGTGCCTAATATCAATGGGTGCCTGATACGATTTTAGAAAAATTTAAGAAACAGTAAAGAATTATTTTAAAAATATGCTCTAGAATAATATTAGTTTCAACATACAAATTTCTATTTGTATAACCCCGGAACTGCAAAACCCTTATTGTCACCGTTAATTAGCGGTGATTTTTTTTATGATCAAACCCAATAGGGCATGGCTAAAAAAACCGCCACTTGGTATAATGTCCATGAGACATTAATTTGGAGGTTTGAATGCGCAAAACATATCCTGAAATTCACTTTTTTAGAATCCTAGCCTGCATCATGGTCATTATCATACATACGACCGCAACGCCTGTCGTTACACTTACGCCAAACAGTCCACCTCAGTTGCTCTTCACCCTTTTAAACCGTTTCTCTAAGCCATCAGTACCCATGTTTGTCTTCATGAGTGGCTTTCTTTTAAATACGCTCTATATTGGAAAACCACTTAAATGGCTTTCCTTTTGGAAAAAAAGACTTCCTAAGCTCTTTATGCCCTATTTTATTTGGGCTAGCCTATACTTTATAATATATGCCACACAGGGCTATTACCCAGTGGACTTGAAGTTTTATCTAAAGGGCTTGCTTCAGGGCAGCTTTATCTATCACCTCTATTTCATGGTGATTATCATACAGTTCTATTTGGCATATCCCATTTTTCATTGGCTCCAGTCCAAAGTGGGCACTGAAAAATTGTTTTTACTGACCTTGATGGTTCAATTTTTATTTATTTTCATACCGCTCCCCCTACAAGACAGGATCATGCCAACCTATTTAAGCTATTTTACCTTGGGGATGCTTTTAAATACAAATGCTAAGCCAAGTCAAAAATCGCCATCCTATTATCTGATCGCCTTTGGAATCATGGGAAGTGTTTATACTGCTGAATTTATACAATCCACAAACAATGGTGTCTATATCAATGCAAGGCTTGCCACTGTAATTTATATCCTTTTCAGCCTGATTGCTTGCTATACGCTTTTGATGACTTTAAAAAGTCTTGGCAGACTTTACCAAGACATTGCACCAGGGGTTAATTTTCTGAGCCAATCAACCTTAACGCTTTATTATGCGCATCCATTAGTCTTGATCCTGCTCAATCTAGTTCTTGATAAACTGGGGATCGCATCCATAAGTTTACGTGCCCTGATTGCCTTCCTCGGCATATTTATAATCCTAATCCCCATACTTTTAATCATTGAACATTTTAAACCTAAACTTGCATTTGTAAATAAACCGTAAACCCTTTTCTAAGGCATTGACACACCTATTTATCAGGCGTAATATAAGTATTAGCTGTTATGCCACTGATTGTATGAATAGGAGAGTCTTAATGGTTCGTAAAATAGAAATATTACTGGTACTTGTTACAATTGTCTTGTTGACATTATTTAGCGCTTCCTTTGCGGATCCAAACGCTGGGAATAAGAATTACGATCGTCAATCTGCTTTTTATGGCAGAGACATCCTGTCAGAATCTTATGACGAGGTGCCTGATGCGGCAAGCGCTGACACTGAAGGTCACAAGGCTTTAATCACCGAAAAAAGAAATGTCGATTTAGATATGTATTTCTGGGGCATTCCAGATTTTTCCCACCAATAAATGATTACTTTAGTGGTGTCCTAAAACTAAAAAAATATATCATTAAGCCTCTATATTATAAATAGAGGCTTTTCTTATATGCTAAAAAGCGCAAAATCCAATAGGATCTTGCGCTTTATGATATTTTAGTATGATATTATTTCAAACGCTTCAAGACTTCACAAAGGAACTCATATACGCGCTTAGTTGAAGAAATACTGAGTTTTTCAAATGGCGTATGCACATCAAATAAGTTTGGTCCTAAAGAAATCATATCAATATCGCCTACTTTTTCTTTTAAGAAACCACACTCAAGGCCTGCATGGATTGCATCTACCTTAAGTTCTGCATCAAACATTTCACCATAAACCGTCTTCATTAACTCTCTAATTGGAGAATCAAGTTTAAACTGCCACTCTGGATAATCCGCCACAAGATAGTTTTTAGAACCTGTCATTTCACTGATAATTGCAAATCGCTCGTTGATTTCAAACTTTAATGATTTAACTGAGCTTCTCACTGCATTTGTGAATTTAACCACTGTGTCTGTTTGCTCAAGAACACCAAGGTTAGAAGAACTTTCAACTAAACCTGCGATACCACCACTCATCGTCTCAACGCCAAACGGTGTCAATCTAAGGATGTTTGCGATATCTTTTGCCGATTTTTCAGTCATAACGACTTTTGGTGCTTCTACTTCAGTGAGAACGAGGTCGATGCCACCATCCGTCGCTAAAACTTCATTAACAAACATTTCTTTAAGAAGCGGCACGAGTTGCTCTAATGTTTCAACGTCAGATGCACGTACACCGAAAGTCATTTCAGCACGCTTTGCAATGGCATTCATTTTTTCGCCACCAGAAATGTGAGCAAGCTCAAACTTAAAGTGGTTTTCAAATGATTTAAGCACTCTACCCAAAAGTTTTAAGGCATTTGCTCTATTTTTATTAATTTCAATCCCTGAATGACCCCCGTTTAAGCCTTGAATAACGAGTTTAAAGCCCTCTGTACAAGTTGCTTTTTGAGTTTCATATGGGTATTCGATAATATTGTTAACGCCACCTGCACACGATGCAAGGAGTGTACCTTCTTCTTCTGAATCGATATTGATGAGAATATCACCCTTAACATTGTCTGGATTTAAAGAAACCACGCCGTCCATGCCCGTCTCTTCAGCCACTGTGAAAAGTGCCACAAGTGCAGGATGCTCAAGCGTTGTCGATTCTAAGATGCTCATGGCCATGGCCACAGCGATTCCGTTGTCCGCACCTAAAGTTGTACCTTTTGTCTTTATAAAATCACCATCGATTACAAGTGGAATCGGCTGGCTGTTGAAATCAAATTCTAAGTCATCATTTTTTACACAAACCATGTCTGTATGGCCTTGAAGGATTACAGTAGGCCCATTTTCATAGCCTGGTGTTGCAGGTTTCTTGATGATGATGTTGTTTGATTCTTCCTTAATCACTTCAAGTCCTAGATTTTTTGCAAATGTAACCAGATATTCTGCAACTTCACCTTCATTTCCTGATTCTCTTGGAATTCTAGTAAGTGCTTCAAAATTCTTAAATACGCTTTCTGGCTGTAAACCCTTTAATACATTTTCCATTATAAATCCCCTCCCTGTTCCCAATGATAAGTTTTTTGTCGTCCTTCAGTGATTAAGCCCTTGCGCATCATATCCGCAAGAATTTTATCCAAAATCTCAGACGGATCATTGACGATTGCCTTGTTTTTGCTCCAAAATAAGGATGCTTTTGTGCCTTTAACCACCTCTGCAAGCTCAACATAGCTCAACAAATTGTTCTTCTTAAAAGCCTTAAGCACTTTTTTTTCACAGCTGTACATGAGTCTAGTGACGAGCTCTTCAGATTGTCTTTGTTTCTTGACATAGCCCCAAGCCATCAATAGGGTAAAAGCAACTGCAAACAATATAATTTCAAATAAAGTAGTAAGCATCTTCAAAATCCTTTCGACATCCTAATTATTGCACTTTTAGGATTTCTTTTCAAGTTTAACAAACTCGTTATTTCTTAATATATTGACATATGATCCCAGTCTCTCATAAAGGGGCTCAACTTCTTGTCCGAACTTTTCTTTGAAGCCCTCTGCAATTTCACTGATGTCACTTTTTCCATCTATGGCTGTCCAAATATAAGAACCATATTGGTCTAAATCTATTTTCATCATCGTTGGCGTTTTAAAGAAAACTCGAACCACTTTATCCAGCCAACTGTTTCTGTCTATTTGAATTTGTACGATATCATTTTCAAGTGTAACCCAATTAATTTTTTCACTTCTTACTGGAACTAGATCTAAAAAATTATCCTGATTTGTAAGTTTTTTAGCCATCTTTCACCTCTTTATAAAATATTGAGAGGATATCAGATACCCTCTCAATATAGTTTATCACATCTTGTTAAAGATACGATTTCAATTTAAAGACTACTTAGAGTATTTTCTTAAGATTGAAAAATGTACCAATGAATACGTTAATGCACCGAAGAATAATAGTGCCCCAATTTGCCCGATACTAGTGCCAAGCGCTAAGTTGATACCACCTACTGCAAATACAGCAAGTAAGATACCGATTAAACCTTCACCTGCGATTAAGCCTGATGCGTAAAGGATACCTGAATCAATTTTGTGTTTGAAGATTGACTCTTCAGTTTGGTTACCTTCAGCCTTGTTAAGTTTCTTATCAAGTAAGCCTCTTACGAAACCACCCACCATGATTGGCGTAGAAAGGTGAATTGGTAAATATAAACCGATTGCGATTGGAAGTACTGGTAAACCTAATAATTCAATTGTTACACCAACACCGATTCCTGTGAATACAAGTGCCCAAGGTAAGTTACCACCCATAACACCTTCAATAACAAGTCTCATTAATGTTGCTTGTGGTGCAGGAAGCTCTTGAGAACCAAAGCCCCATGCATTGTTCAATAAGATTAATACATAACCGATTGCAAGAGCCGCAGCAACTGCTCCGATTAATTCACCAATCTGTTGTTTCTTAGGTGTAGCACCTACTAAGAAACCAGTTTTTAAGTCTTGTGAAGTATCACCAGCCATAGCTGCGATGATACAGATGATTGCACCAACTGTTAAAGTTGCGATCATACCTGATTGTCCATCATTACCAGTTGCTTTGAAAGCAATAGCAGTGATGATTAATGTTGCAATTGTCATACCTGAAACTGGGTTAGAAGATGAACCTACTAAACCAACAATTCTAGATGAAACTGTCGCAAAGAAGAAACCGAAGATTGCGATGAGTAAACCACCACCGAAACCAACTGGTACGAATGGTAACATCATCATTGCAAGTACAACTGCTAAAGCACCAATAATAACAATTTTCATTGATAAATCTTGATCAGTTCTAGCTGTACTGCTACCGCCAGTAGTTGAACCTAAATCTTTCATTGCTTCAGAGAATGTTTGAACGATTAATGGTAAAGACTTAATTAAGCTGAAAATACCACCAAATGCAACTGCACCTGCTCCAACATATCTGATATAGTAGTTCCAAACACCCCAGTATCCTAATTCACTAATAGGTACTGATGCTGGGTACATGATAACTTCGCCCATGCTGCCGATGTTTAAAATTAATGGAATAAATCCGAACCAACCTAATACGGCACCTGCTAACATGTAAGCTGAAATTTTAGGACCAATGATGAAACCTACACCTAAAAGTGCTGGTAAAACGTCTGCACCGATTGCTGCGCCGTGGTAACCAGGAATTTCAGTTTCGATTTCACTTGGGAATAATTTAAGACCGTCTGCAATAAATTTGTAAGCTGCACCAACACCTAAACCGATGAAAGTTACAGCAGCTTTATCGCCACCTTCTTCACCAGCTAAAAGTACTTCTGCACAAGCTGTACCTTCTGGGTAAGGTAATACACCATGCTCTTTTACGATTAATGCTTTTCTTAAAGGAATCATGAAAAGAACCCCTAAGACACCACCGCAAAGTGCGATCACTGTAATTTCCATTACGCTTGGAGTACCCATACCCCATTCTTTCATCCAGATGAACATTGCAGGTAAAGTAAAGATTGCACCTGCTGCTAAAGATTCACCTGCAGAACCGATTGTTTGAACCATGTTGTTCTCAAGAATCGATTCTTTCTTTAAGATACCACGGATAATCCCCATTGAGATAACTGCCGCTGGAATAGATGCTGAAATTGTCATACCTACTCTTAAACCAAGGTAAGCATTAGCAGCACCGAATATGATTGCTAATAAAACCCCTAATACAATTGATGTCACAGTAAATTCTGGCATTACTTTGTCTGCAGGAATAAAAGGTTTGAATTCCTGAGAATTGTTCTTTGACATATTATTTCCTCCCAAATTTTCGATTTTTGGCATTTATGACCATGCGCATGATCATAAACAGCTCATTTTGTATAAGATACTTGATAACATATTCGCACTTGACAAGCATATCAAGATGGTCCATGCTAAGAAGAACAAAATGAGAATCTTTCGGAAGCGCTTCTTAACGACATTATAAATCGAAGTATTCTGAAAATCAACTGGTCGCCCATTTGTCAAATTCTCATTGATATTCAGTAAAAACAAGGGTTCAGGCTTATCTACCACTCGGTAGGCGGGACATCTTGGCATTTACCTACCATTAGGTAGGTTGTACCTTAGATGCCTTAAATCCTATTTTCTTACTTTTTTTTACGTCAACTGCCCTTCACTGGACTTTTTACATATTGAACTCATTCAAGCGTTTTGAATATTTATTCATTCGATCCGGTCAAAAGTGTATTTTTATTAATTTATTAAATTTACTTAATAGGCTAAAACCACCTATTTCCATAGTTTTCGATAAAAAAAATCCTCATTGAACCTATTATTTATAAGTTCAATGAGGATTTCTATTCATTATGGTCAATTTTCATTTAAGATTCATATACCCTTTTAAAAACAGATACTTTTAAGAGGACAGCGATCACGACTGAGAAGCAAACGACTGTCCCAAGAGGTCCAGCATTAAAGCCAAGGTCAATATTCATACCTGCAACCGCTAATATGGCCAGAATGACACCGACAATCCCCTCTCCTGCAATCAAACCTGATGCAAATAGTATACCACTGTCTACCTTGATCTTTCTTTCAAATGTATCCGTCTCTTCATCTTCTTTATCCAGCAAGCCTCTTATGAGGCCACCAATAAAAATAGTTGTTGTAAGTTGTATCGGGAGGTATAAGCCTATGGCAATGGGTAAGATGGGTAAACCTAAAAGTTCAAAAATCAAACCGATTGCGACACCGATAAAAATCAAAGCCCAAGGTAAATTACCCTGCATTACACCTTCAACGATTATTTTAACAAGTGTTGCCTGTGGTGCCGGTAAAGCTGGTGAACCAAAACCCCAAGCCTTATTGAACAGTGTTAAAACACTGCCGAGGACAATTGACATCATCATCACCCCGATAAGTTCTCCCAATTGCTGTTTATAGGGTGTTGCCCCTACAAGATAGCCTGTTTTTAAATCCTGTGAGGTATCACCTGCCATGGCTATGATAATGCATATGATTGCACCAACTGTAAACACTGCAAATATGCCATCTGGCGAGGTTCTACCCAGCAACCTAAATAGAAATGCAGCCATTATAAGGGTTGCCAGTGTCATGCCTGAAATCGGATTGGATGAACTACCGATAAGACCTACAATTCTCGAGGACACTGTGGCGAAAAAGAAACCGAAAATCGCCACAAATAGTGCACCGATAATGCCGATGTTCATGATTGGCAAGACTGCTATGGTCACTGTAATGACCAGTGTAAGCACAACAACTGTCGAAATGGGAATATCCTGATCTGTCCTTAAAAAGCTCCGGCCCTCAAGCAAATGATTGTAATCCCGCATGGATTCAATAAAGGTTTCAACAATCAAGGGCATTGACTTAATCAAACTCAAAAGACCGCCAAAAGCAACAGCGCCTGCGCCAATATAGCGAATATAATAGTGCCATAGCTCTTCCGTTTTGAGTATGCCTATTGGAAATTCTGCAGGGAAAAGCGCAACAATACTGCCTTCACCAACAAGGGCGATGAGGGGTATAATAACAAACCAGCCCAAAAGAGAGCCTGCAAGCATCAAACTTGAAACATTTCTTCCTATTATAAACCCAACACCAAGCAGAGCTGGCATGGCATCCACACCTAGGAAGGAGTGGATCGGTCTAGATATTACATATTCCAGTCTTGAAGGAATTAACATTAAACCCTCTGATATTAATTTATAAACACTGCCAATGGCAAGCCCCTGGAAGGTCGCTTTTGCCTTTTCGCCCCCCTCTTCACCTGCAAGCAGTACATCCGCACATGCAGAACCCTCAGGATAGGGCAGGTGATCATGCTCCTTGACAATTAAGGCCTTCCTCAGCGGAATCATGAACATGACCCCTAAAATACCACCACTAAAACCAATTAAGGTGATTAAAAGCATCGATGGCGGTTCTATCCCCATGCTCTTAGACCATAGGAACATTGCCGGAATTGTAAAAATAGCGCCTGCTGTCAAGGATTCACCTGCAGATCCAATAGTCTGCACCATGTTGTTCTCGAGGATTGAATCACGCTTCATGATGATTCTGGTGACGCTCATTGAAACCACCGCTGCCGGAATGGAAGCGCTAATGGTCATACCAACCTTTAAGCCCAAATAGGCGTTGACAACGCCAAAGACAATTGCAAGCACAATTCCAAAGATTACAGAAGTAATCGTGAGCTCAGGAATGGATTTATGAGCGGGAATAAATGGTTTAAATTGCTCTTTTTTCATATTTTAACGTCCTTTAAAACCCGTAGTTTATTGCTTTCTATACTATTTTACAGTTTTTAAAGACCTGTGTACAGAATTGTTTATAAAATGTAGTATTCGTGCTATAATTAGCCTAACGGAGGGTAGGTTATGTCAAATAAAATGAGTACAAAGGATAAAATCCTATATGCAGCCTTAAAGAGTTTCTTGAGCATCGGCATTGATCAAACATCACTAAACAACATCGCTGAAGCTGTAAACATTAAGAAGCCTTCTATATATTATCACTTTAAATCAAAAGAAGACTTGGTGAATCAGTGTATCAACAACATCCTCGACGACCTTGAACACAGATTGAATTTAACACTTAATGCACTTGATAACCCTAGGGCTCAGCTGGAAGCTTTTTATGAATGCATGATTGAATTTCATAAAAATCTCTCCATTATGGTATATGAAAACCACCATCAGTTGGTCAACTTAAATTCCTTCTTTCAAAGCGCCTCTATTGACAACGAGGTCAACCAGCAGCGGATTGAACGTTATTATCACAACCTTCAGGTCAGCCTTATTCACATGCTATCCAACGGTCAGAAGCAAGGTCTTATTAAAAACTCAATCAACAAGGAGATCATCTCCATCGACCTCATCTCAAGAATTGACGGCATGATTTCTCTAAGTGCCCTCTATAAAAATGCAAATATCAATACGCAAAGACACAGTTTATATGAAAGTGTCTGGGACAGCTTAAAATCGGATCACACCCCTAAAAAGAAAAAAATTCTAGATTACAAGAGCATCGACCTAGGGCGAAAGTGGTAGGATCACAAAATTAAATTAAAAAGAAAGTAGAGGTTTTCATTCACCTCTACTTTTTTATATACGTCGGGACAAGGTCCATAATGGATTCCATAATAAGCTACATATATGTTCTACATAATATGTTCTTGATACGCGCCACAAGATGTTCCTTAATAGGCTTCATAAAATACTGAATTGACGATAAACTTACCTGCCATAGAGCTTTGTCATAAGCTTAATCTTCTCGCTCAATCCCTTGCTTAAATCCTTTTCTGTAATTCTAAAGACCCAATTGCCACCAAGGGTCGAAGGCGTGTTCATTCTCGCTTTCGAATCAAGCCCTAAAAAATCTTGCATTTGTGCAATGGCCAAGTTTGCTGTCGAGGCCCAGATGCCTCTGATGAAGCCCCAATTATAGCCTTCATGCTTGTCGAGTTTCAAGTATTCAACCGCAAATTCACGATCTGATTTCATGACATTGTCCATCCAGCCCATAACCGTATCATTGTCATGGGTTCCCGTATAGGCAATACATTCTTTCTCATAATTATGTGGTAGATAATCGCTTTCTTCACGGGTATCGAATGCGAACTCAAGCACCTTCATGCCTGGAAAGCCAGTGTCTTTTCTTAGTTTAACGACACTCTCCGTAAGGAAACCCAAGTCCTCTGCAATAATGCTCACATCACCAAGTTCCTTCTTAATGGCATCAAAGAGCTTTATGCCCGGACCATCAACCCATACGCCATTTTCAGCCGTCAAATCCCCATAGGGAATTTCCCAGTAGGCATCAAAGCCTCTAAAATGATCTATTCTTATGGTATCAAAGAGCTTAAGACTGTAGTCAATCCTACCAATCCACCATTTGAAGCCATTTTTCTCCATGTAGTCCCAATCATAAATTGGATTGCCCCATAATTGGCCCGTAGCAGAAAACGCATCAGGTGGACATCCTGCCACACAAATCGGTTTAAGGTCTGCACCCAGCTTAAAATATTCTGGATGTGCCCAGACATCCGCACTGTCCTCAGCCACATAAATTGGCAAGTCTCCAATGATTTGAATGCCCTTGCTGTTCGCCACTGCCTTGAGTGCAAACCACTGCTTAAAGAAGAAATATTGCGTAAAGATCCAAAAATAAATTTCAGATTCATGCGTCTCTTTAAATTTTACAACAGCTTCCGAATCCTTGCTGCCATATCCCTCAGCCCAGTTTGTCCAAGATTGGTTGCCATTATAGCTCTTTATGGCCATGTAAAGCGCAAAGTTTTCCAGCCAATCCCCTTCAAGTTGTAAAAATCGATCCAGTTCATGTCTGATTTTAATTTTTGCATTCTCATAAGCCGATTTCAAAAGGGGCATTTTATGATAATATAGTTTCTCATAATCTACCCTGTGCTTATGCTTGCCCAAATCAGTCTTTTCAACTTCCTTTTTATCTAAGTACCCCAACTGAATGAGTTCATCAAGATCTATAAAGTAAGGATTACCCGCATATGCAGAAAATGACTGATATGGTGAGTCACCATATCCCGTGATGCCAATCGGCAGTATTTGCCAGAAATGCTGACCTGATTTTTCTAAAAAATCGACGAAATCATAAGCACCTTTCCCAAAATCACCAATGCCATATTCACCTGGTAGTGATGATATGTGTAATAAAATCCCACTACTTCTCTGCTTCATAGTATCTCCTTCTTTCCTTTGAGGCTTCAAAATCCTTATGTTTAACCTTCATTTATACTTTTATTGTGACGAATACTCACTTTTATGCTTTGAATCTTTTGTGGTTTTAATACTTTATGATTAGCGTTCAATAATCTGTGTTTCCACGATATAGTGGTTCACAGTTGAAACTTTTTTTAGTTTTTCTATGAGCAACTTTGCCGCTTTATAGCCCAGCATCTCAGAATTGATGTCCACAGAGGTCAACATTCTCTTGTGAAATTCATTCATGGAAATGTTGTTAAAGCCAGTCACCCTGACGCCTTCAATACCATTCGTTTCCAAATAGTTTAACGCACCATGTCCCAATAGGTCATCCGTTGTAACAATCGCCTTAGGACTCCCCTTGGAAAATATTTTTTCACAGGCCATATAACCACTTTCAATGGAAACTTCCGCTTCATGAATCACCTGTTCTGGATCTATTGATATGCCTCTAACATTCAAAGCACTTCTAAAGCCTTCAAAACGATCCTTTGAAAAATTGTAGGACAGGCTACAGCCAATATAAGCAAATTTATCGAGACCGGCGTTCACTAGCAAATTCACCATATTGTACATGGCCTGAAAGTTGTCATTATCTACCCACAAGGTATGATCTGCATGCTCTGGTCTCCCTATGACAACAAAGGGGAAATTCTCATTTTTAAGATACTCAATACAGGCATCGTTTTCCATGGTGGTCATCAAAATGATGCCGTCCACCAAATTGGAATTCACATAGTCCTTTAAGAACTTGAGCTCTTCTGCTTCATTCCGAGTATAAGTGTACATAATGTGGTAACCGCTCTTCTGAGAGTAAATACTGATGCCTCTCATGGCCCTGATAAAAAAGGGATTGTCGAACAAATCTGTTTCAGAGTTGGGAATAATGAGACCTAGTGTATTGGTCCGTCTATTGGCCAAGCTTCTTGCGATAGCATTGGGTCTATAATCAAGTGTTTCCATTGCTCTATTGACTCTTACTTTGGTCTCGTCAGATATACTTGGATTGTTAGCGATTACGCGTGAAACTGTCGATGGTGAGACACCTGCAAGTTTGGCTACATCTTTTATTGTAATTGGCATAATAACATCTCCTAATGATAAGTTCACTTCACTCTTTCAGTATATCAAATATTAAGTCCAATGAATAACACTAATATAATTACCCATTTTTTAGCATACTTCACATTCTATTTTATAGCCCCTTGGGTAATGCCCTTTACAATATGCTTTTGCATAACAAAGTAGAACAATACAATCGGAATCATTGCAATAACAAGACCTGCAAGTGCCAGATGCCACTTTTTACTAAACTGGCCAAAGAAGTAGAACATCTTAAGCGGAATTGTCTGCCACTGGGGTCTATTGATCACAAGCTGAGGTAGGAGAAAGTCATTCCATATCCACATGACATTTAGAATCCCAACCGTAACAGTAATTGGCTTAAGCAGGGGTAAAACGATGTACCAGTAAATTTGGAAGATATTACAGCCATCAAGCAGGGCCGCTTCTTCTAGTTCGAGCGGTATGCCCTTTATAAAGCCATGATAAAGGATAATGGCAAGGCTCGATCCAAAACCGATATACATAAAAATCAAACCTGCAGGGTTTAAGAAATGTAGTTTACCCATGAGGTTAATGAGTGGTAGCATTACCGATTGAAAGGGAATCAACATAGCGGCCGCAAATAGGTAATAGAGGATAACCGCTGTTTTTGATTTAGTTCTCACCATCATCCACGCTGCCATTGATGCCAATAATATAATAATGAGACAGCTTGTCAAGGTGATCATCAAAGAATTAGAAAAAGACCTGATGAAATCTAATTTCTGAAAAGCATCCACATAATTTTGAGGGTTGAAATATTGGCCAAAAGGCAATCCTGTAATATTGATAAAAATACCTTTTTGCGTCTTAAGAGAATTTGTCAAAACAATGTAAAAGGGTGATAAAAATAAAAATGCCAATAGCCAGCTGATCACCGAAAGTATCATTTTATTGCGTCTTTCTGACTTCATTATAGTTCGACCTCCTTACTCTTTGTTAGATAGATTTGAGTCAATGTAATGACTGCCACCGAGAGTAAGAATATGACCGCTTTTGCCTGTGCAAATCCCAGTTGATTTCTCGCGAAAGCCGTCTGGTATATATTGAGTGCAAGCATTTCTGTGGATCCGTAGGGTCCACCGTTTGTTAGGGCTAAGTTTTGATCGAATAATTTAAAGGAATTGGATAAGGATAAAAACAAACCTACTGTGAATGCCGGCATTACCATAGGAAGTGTTATAAATCGTAATCTCTGTAAGCTGTTAGCACCATCAATTTTAGCGGCCTCAATCAAGGACTCAGGTATACTTTGAATCGCTGCAATATAGATAATCATCATATAGCCGGACATTTGCCATGACATGAGGATAACAAGTCCCCAAAATCCAGTCGTTTGAGTTGATAACCATCCTTCAAGGAAAGGCAGGTTCAAAGAGCCACCTATATTGTCAAATGCCTTTACAAAGATAAACTGCCAGACGAAGCCAAGGATCAGACCGCCTATTAGATTGGGCATAAAAAATATGCTCCTCTGAAAATTAGCCCCTTTAAGTCCTTGAGTTACAAGTAGAGCCAATAAAAATCCCATTATATTAATTGTAAAAACAGATATGATTGCGAATGTTGCTGTGAATTTAAATGCTGTGAAAAATTCTGGATCTCCAAATGCTTTTTTATAGTTTTCAAGACCTACGAAGGTAACTTGGTTAGAAATGCCATTCCAGTCTGTAAACGAAAAGTAAATCCCCCTGAACATCGGTATGATGACGACAATGAGAAATGCCAGGAAAATTGGTCCTACAAAAAGCCAAAACCATAATTTTGATCGCTTCAAGTCAAGCCTCCTCTGTGATATTGATTTAAAAAAGAGGGGGATTAAGCTCCCCCTCTATACAATTACTTATTATCTCATTTCAACCCATTTGTCTTTTACAGTCTGTACGAGCTCATCCCAAGATGTTTCGCCAGCGTAGTATTTCTGGATTTGCTCACCAAGAACGCCCATACCCCAATCTGTAGGATAGCCCATAAATACCCAAGGCATTGTCTTGCCTTCGCTTGCAAATCTCAAGATATCTTTTGCAAGAGGATCAGCTGGTTGAACATTGTCATAACCCTGCATAGGTGGAATAAAGAACATTTCGTTTACGATGATATTTTTACCTTCTTCTGAAGTGTAAAGCCAGTTTAAGAAATCTTTTGCTGTCGCTTTTCTAGCATCATCTGCATCTTTATTGATTGCCCAGTACATTGGAACACCAATTGCAATTGAATCTTCCTTAACACCCTTTAAAGGCATTGGTAAAAAGCCTAAATTGTCTGCAACAGTTTCGTCAATTGCCTTTACACCACCGTAAATCCAGTTACCCTGTTGGATCACTGCAACTCTTTCAATTGCAATACCTTCATCAACTTGAGTTGCATAATCAACAGCGTTTAAGCCAGATGTTTTTTCTGAACTTGATGAATATTTTGCCATAAGGTCTAAATAGGCTTTAAAACCGTCTGCATATTTGAATTCAATTGAAGGTGCATCAAACGCATCGATTGAACTTGCAAACTCATTTGCAAAAGCAATATTTGATGAGTGTAGTCCAGTTACCCAAGTTTCTCTTGCTGCATACTCAATAGGTGCTTCAAGTAATGGGAACTCAACTTTTAAATCACCTGCATCGATTTTAGTTTTAAGTGTTTGAAGTGCATTTTCAAGTGCATCATAGCTTGTAATTGCAGATGCATCAATACCAGCTGCTTCGAAAATCGCTTTATTGTAAGCTAAGCCATAACCTTCAATGTTGTAAGGCAACGCATATACTTTGCCATCAACGGTTACACCAGAGAGTACGCCATCAAGCGGTAAACCAGCCCAAGGTGCATCTGTCAAATCTTCTAATTTATCCATCCAATCCTTTACGTCTTGCGGTCCACCAACATTGTAGATGTCAGGCTCGTTACCTGATTGGAACTGAGCTCTTAATGCAGCACCGTAGTCGTCACCACCGCCAACTGTTTGAAGATTGATTTTAACGTTTGGATGCTCATTTTCATATAGTGCAATGGCATTGTTCAAGGCATCGACAATTTCAACCTTGAATTGGAAAATGTTAATTTCAACTGGCTCAGCTGCTTGGTCCGTAGCAGCCTCTTGTTCTACTGCTTCTGTAGAAGCCGGTTCTGTAGCAGGTGCAGGCGTTTCTGTTTTTGCCCCACATGCTGATAACGAAAATACCATGACTAAGATTAATAGTAAACTTAATACTTTTTTCATTTGAATCCTCCCCTTGAGTCTAAATGCGATTACTTTATGCAACCGTTTTCATAGATTATTATATTCTCAGCCAATGTGTTTGTCAATTTCATTCTCATCCTTTTTTATGTATACATTCAAAAAATAAAGCAAGTCACACTCAAAACCCTGTTTTTACAGCATTTTAAGATGGCTTGCGCATTTTGAAATTTTACTTATAAAATTAATTAGGCAGATTTTTTATGCAAACGTTTTCATTATCTCGTTTAACATTTCACTGTTTTGACTAATAATTATGCCATTTCCACTTGTCACCGCTTCAACACCCATGTCGACATTCGTCACACAGCCAGCTTCCAAACACAGCAATAGTCCAGCAGAGATTTCCCACAATCGTTTTGTAAACAAAACATGCGCGCCAGATCTTCCCGAAGCGACAAAAGCAAAGTCTATTGAGGACGCCCCCTGAATTCTAATTTTCATAGCCTTATGCATTAAATTTGACATGATTTCCAACTGAACTGGTCTCGACGTAGGATTTGATTTAGAAAAATCTCCAAAAGTAACAATGCTTTTATCCAGTGTTTGATGCTCATCCGCATGCAGAGGTATATCATTCAAAAAGGCCCCCTTACCCTTCTCAGCGAAATAAAACTCATCAAGCATTGGCAAGTAGATAAGACCAACCGTAGGCACCCCATTTTCATAAAGTGCAAGTTGCGTCCCAAAATAAGGTGTATTTTTTGTATAATTCAAGGTGCCGTCTATTGGGTCAAGGACCCAGGTCCGCACCATTGACAAGTCAGCATCAAAATCTTCTTCTTCTCCGATAAACCGATCCTTCGGAAACTTTTCAAGGAGGGCTGCTTTTATGCGTCTTTCAACTTCAATGTCTTTATTTGTAACCACATCACTTTCAGGCTTGTCGGATATTTCAAGTGTACTTTCACCCTCTAAAATAACCTCTTTTACGACCGATTTAATTAAAGCTGATAAATATGTCTTCATCTCTATTTTCTCCTCACTCATTTTACAAAAATGTTATAGTTCTATTTATTTATACTGTTGACAAAAGACCATTTATTTGATAAATTATTAACAAATACACATTCTTATCCTTTGATCGCCTTGGGCTTTTATGGGATGAGATTCATACAACATTCAACCTGAGAGCGAAGAATACTCTGAACTTAAAGGAAGTAATGTCATATTTATATGATTTTCACATTACTTTCACATGCTCTTAGTAGCATTTTTTATTTTTTTTGGGAGGTCATATGAATTCTATCAAAAAACTAATCGACACTTTATACGATACGTCAAATTTAACGGATGAGCAACTCTTAATGCTCTTAGATGAAATTGAGTCTGAAGAAGATCTACAATATCTCTTTGACAAAGCCGTTGCAAAGAAGGCCATTTATTATACAGATACCGTTTACATGAGAGGCTTAATCGAATTCACAAATTATTGCAAGCAGAATTGTACCTATTGTGGTATAAGAGGTCTCAATACAAGTGTAGATCGTTATCGCCTTGACAAGGAAACGATTCTCGCCTGCTGTAAAGAAGGCTATCAATTGGGCTACAGAACCTTTGTAATGCAAGGTGGCGAAGATCCTTATTACACCGATGAACGTCTTGTGGATATCATTAAGGCCATTAAAAAACAGCACCCGGATTGTGCCATCACGCTTTCTGTCGGCGAGCGTTCACGTCAAAGTTATATGGCCTTGAAAGAGGCTGGCGTTGACCGATATCTTTTACGTCATGAAACCGCTTCTAAAACGCTATATGAATCTTTACACCCAAACATGAGCTTTGAGAACAGAAGAAACTGCCTATATACTTTGAAGGAACTCGGTTATCAAGTAGGTGCTGGATTCATGGTGGGCTTGCCAAATCAGACCAATTCAGATCTCGTAAAGGATTTGAGATTTCTCAAGACATTATCGCCTGAAATGATTGGCATAGGCCCTTATATTCCACATGATGAGACACCATTAAAAGGTTCGCAAGGTGGTACGGTTGAAAAAACCCTAATTCTTGTGGCCTTAACGCGCCTACTTGTTCCAGAAGCGCTTTTACCTTCAACAACTGCCATGGGAACCCTTGATCCAAAGGGTCGAGAAAAAGCCTTAAAAGCAGGTGCAAATGTCGTCATGCCAAACTTATCACCAACCAATGTCAGAGAAAAATATGAATTATACAAGGATAAGATTTGTACGGGGGATGAAGCAGCACACTGCAGACAGTGTATTGAAGGCCGGATTAAGAGCGCAGGCTTCTCTGTTGATATGGGCAGAGGCGACCATACCAAGTTTAAGGGCCTAGAAACTCAAGATTCACCATTTCATATCGTTGGCTAATTTGTCACTTAGGTCCCGTACGTTACACCTTAGGGACATATGACCCTAATCACATAGAATTTAAAGAGCTGAATTTAGGAATTACTAAATTCAGCTCTTTTTTATCTTAAACAAGAAAACTCGAAGGATTACAAACCCAGCGTTTTTTCACTGAAGGTCTGCTGATTTTTAATCGCAAGTGCAAGTTGTTCAGCAAGGAAGGCCATAATTTCAACATCCTCATTTGAAAAAACATGACTTTCAAAAGCATCCATATTGATCATCCCATATAGCCCCCCATCAATTTCTATTGGCGTGCATAGCGAAGACTGTATTGGTAACCCCTCATCATTATCCAGTATCTTGGCAAAACCACTACTGAATTTTTCTTGAATATTATTAATAATCACAGGGTTTATAAATTTGCCTTTTGTCACTTCGTAGACAAAGGATTTATCAAACTCAATTTCATACCGAGTCGCTTTTTCTTGATCATACCCCCTACAAGCCAGTACCGACAGCTTTTGACCCTCCAATTTTAAGATACAGGCCAAATCCGCATGCGTGATGTGTGTCATCATATTAGAAAGCACATAGTCAAACAAGTCTACCATGTCTAGGTTTTGAATCATCAAGGGATTGAGCTTAATTAATATATCCTTTACAGCAGACAATTTCTCTATGCGCTCCTCATTGCGCTTGCGTTCTGTAACATCAAAGGCCGTCACTAAAACGCCACTGGTATCCACTGTGGTAAATTTTACGTTTAACCAAATCCATTGATTATTGGGGAGCAATATCGGAATTTCTCTCAAAGTAATACTCTCAGATGTTTTTTGGGTTGCTTTATAGGCAGCTTTCAACCGCTCAAAGACTTCTTCAGAAAAAATCTTTTTAAAGGAGTCTAAGTGGTCTAGTGGTTCAAATGTAACCCCATAAGTATTATAAAGCCAATGGTTGGTATATACAATTTGGTCATCTTCATCCAGCAGAAAAATGGCAACATTTATGGCACTGGTCAGAGCTCTGAATTTTGCTTCCGCCTCTTCTAAATTCATCAAATGAACAGATTGTTTTAAAAGTTCACCATTCAAATGATAATTGACGGACTTGAGCTCTTCCAGTAGGGTTTCTTGCTTCTTAGACAACTTTACACTTGTACAATAGGCTTCGTATTTCTTCTTGCCAAAGAGAATTGCCAAGGTGGACATCAGTAAAATCAAAGCAATACTAAAGATCTTATCTTGATCTAAAACACCCATATAGAGGGCCCCAAAGAGAAGGAAACCGCCAAAAAAGGCTATGGGGACAATCAATCTCACAAAATCCAAAACGAGGTAGACTAAGATGTATATCGTTAAGAATATGGCTAAAACAGACTGAATTGAACTAGGTGAATACAAAAATTCATAAGCCCTTGAAACCAATAAAAAACTGAGAAAAACTTCAATCCATAGGGCTCCCTTGCTCAACTTAAGCGGTATCAACAAAACAATTGCAATCCCAAAGAGAAATGCACTGTGGCTATCACCGACCACATCCGTGCGCAAAGTCGCTGAGGAAACATAAAAAAACAGCTGAACAATCAAATAAATCACACCAAAATTAAATATCATTTTTCGATCGTGATTGGTCATTTGTTCATCTGTATAATCGAAAGGTTCTATTCCGAGAATTGATCGCAACTTATTTCTCATAAAGCCACATTCCTTTCTTCTGATAAATTCTATAAGGCATTCATACCCAAATTTGATATAATAATTAATAAAATTAACGAAAGTGAGTATTCCCTATGAAATTACCTTTTGAAAATCAACATCCCCAGTGCCACGACCACAGCTTTATTGCAGAAGGTGCTAAAGTCATCGGCAAGGTATCCATGGATTTATTCAGCAGTGTTTGGTTCAATACCGTTGTAAGAGGTGATGTAAACGCCATTAAAATCGGTAAATATTCAAACATTCAAGACAACAGTGTTGTACATGTTGCCGATCATCACCCAACCATTATCGGCGACTACGTTACCGTAGGTCATAACGCCGTCATCCACGGCTGCACCATAGAGGATCACTGCCTAATCGGCATGAGTGCAACCATACTCAACGGCGCTGTAATTGGACAAGGCAGCATAATCGCAGCAGGTGCTCTGGTAAAAGAACATCAAATCATACCACCTTTCTCACTGGTTGTAGGGGTTCCCGGCAAGGTCGTCAAGACACTTCACGCAGATATTACGACTATTCACGCACAAGCAGTAAAATACAAAACACTCTGGACAGAGCGTTATGGTTTTCTTAAAAACGCTGGCGGAGAAGTCTATGGTGGCGAAAAAATTGTCTAAAATCAGTCTAAGCATTAAAATAGGGCAGAAATGATTTTCTGCCCTTGTTTTTTGACCATTTTAAATTTAAGATTAGAGATTGCTAGAGTAAAAACACTGCACTGACCGCCCTTACCCCAATTACGTAGCATAATACAAAAATTAAGACTACAACCGAATTGCTTACACGAGATATTTCAATAGGTTCAGTACCATCGCTATTTACAGGATAATAGGCTCTGTAGCTCAGGGCATAGTCCAAAATATTTGCGACCACCATAACAATCATCGCATAGTTAAAGAGCTTGCCAATCATGTTTAAAATCTCATTAACCAACCCTATTAAGAGGGTTTGGTCAAACAAAGTATCCAGTATAGTACCATCTACAACTCTTAAACCCAAGAGCCCAATGACCACAAATACTGCAAATAAAACAAACAACTTGATAGTGAGTCTATAAAGCCCCCTACCCACATCACTCTCAGACAAAAGTGCCTTTTTAAGGGGGAAGAAGTAGCCTCTATATTCATGTGAGTATTCTTTAACCGAAATCTTTGCGACATCATGCCCCATGAGATTGCGAATACTGTCTTGATCTTCCACGATAATCGACGTACTTGGTTCTGTACATAGCTTTAGATAATTCTCTTTTCTCTCTTTACTGATATCATCAATATGTAAAACCTCTCCATACTTCATATGGATACTCAAAGCATGAAGTTTATGATCTTCTTTTTTGACACTCATAGATACCTCCATTGTTGTTATTACATATTATTTATAACCCAATCATAGAATTACTAAACATTAGAATTATTATAGCATACC
Organism: Fusibacter sp.; assembly: GCF_057447755.1. Lineage (NCBI taxonomy): Bacteria > Bacillati > Bacillota > Clostridia > Eubacteriales > Fusibacteraceae > Fusibacter > Fusibacter sp. The sequence goes on from NZ_JBVBZF010000003.1 coordinate 36,874, forward strand.
CCTAAGTCGATTCATATGTTATTTCCCTTACAAAGTTGGGTATGATTATGTCAACATAGAAATCGGAGGTGCTTATGAATACAACAATTCAAACCCTATTAAACCATAGATCGATAAGGTCTTATAGCAAGACGCCTGTATCAGATCAAGATTTAATGACCATCATAAAATGTGCTCAGGCAGGGCCCAATTCCATAAACGGACAACAATTCAGCGTAATCGTCATCAAATCTGATGAAACGAAAGAAAAGCTTGCAGGCCTTTGTGGCGATCAAGACTATATCGCATCAGCGCCTGTTTTTTTGATCTTTGTTGCCGATTATTACAAGGCAAAACTTGCCGCTGAGAAAAACGAAAAACCACTTGTCATTACCCAAGACGTGGAATCGCTCTTAGTCGCCAGTGTTGATATCGGCATTGCGCTAGGGAATGCCATTGCCGCTGCTGAAAGTCTTGGTCTTGGCATTGTTCCCATTGGTGGCGTTCGCAAGAATCCCGATGACTTGATCAAACTTTTGAATCTACCTGAATTCGTCTTTCCTATGGCAGGCCTATGTATCGGTTATGCCGATTCGCCATCCACTCAAAAACCACGTATGCCAATGGAAACTTTTATGCACCTTGAAACCTATAACACAAACCTTGAAAATCTAATAGAAGAATATGATGAAGCCATGTCGGACTATATGTTCAAAAGAACACAGGGCAAGAGCAAACGCAATTGGTCATCATCCGTTTCTGGCCTATACAAGTCTGTCTACTATCCAAAAGTGACCCCAACCCTGATCCAACAGGGCTTTCTCAAGCCTCACAACACTTGATACAACCAGAGTAATAAAGCCATCCTCAACGAATGGTCTAAGAGTTCCGACCTTTAAATGCACAAAGTCCTATGAGACAAAGTAAAAGACTCCGCTTGCCCTTACGCTTGCTGAGTCTTTTTAAAGTTTTCAAGTTCTAAAATCAATTTTTCTTTTGCATCAATCATTTCAAGAAGCACATAGTAGGAAATTGAATTGGCAATCAACTCGCTGGTTACAAGACGCCCCTTTATATCCACCAATAAGGCATAGATTGATTTTTCAAGTTCAACGGCATACTCCAAGAAGAGTTTTCGCTCCCTAATCTGAGGCGTTGTCAAGATTCTCGAGAACTGGTTTACCAAAGAAGAAATTTTATCATAGGTCCCAAAATCAATATCTTCTGCCATTTCATCACTGATGTTTTGGATCATGCTCTGATAGTGATTGATATCTGAATCCACTTGGTTTATCATGACTTGGACCATCATACGCACCCTGACATCTCCATTGTCTTCTTTGATATGCTCATATATGGTTCTTTTCTTTGAGGCCACATCTATGCCTTTTCTTAAAACATCTCGAATGTCATACATAAAAACACCGTCCCTGTTAAATTTCTATTCCAAAAATAATCTTAACCGCTACCCCTACTAAAAATGAAATACCTGAAACGCCAAGGCTTATCAAGGCCATTTCGACAAACCTCTTTTTAAAGGGAACATCCTTAGCAACAGAAATGTAGTAGTTAAAGCCAAAAATAATAAGAACAGCTGTCATTAAGGTCAGTACCAGGCTGACAAAGGGATTGGTTACCACTAGAAAAGGCATTATCAATAGCGCTACTGTTATCACATATGCTATCCCTGTATAAAGTGCCGATTTAGCAGCTGTTTTCTGCGCTGTCTCATCCTCTTCCTGCCTTGATGACAAGTATTCGGATGCCGCCATGGAAAACGAAGCAGATATCCCTGTGATCAAACCCGTTAAGGCGATGAGCTTTGTATTTTGAAAGGCAAAGGTATAGCCTGCTAGGGCACCTGTGAGTTCAACCAGTGCATCATTTAATCCTAGCACTACCGAACCAATATAATTCAATCGCTCTTCATCAATCATGGCAATTAAAGCTTGCTCATGGACTTCTTCATCTGACATAATCTCCTGTATTGTCGATTCATGTTCTGTAAGTTCAAGATATTGATCTTGCGCCTTATCCTCGTCCCTCTCCAGGAGTTTAATACCAAATGTCAGACCAAAGACCAGGCTAATCCACAAAAAGAAATACACTTTGAAAAACCTTGGAGCTACATCAGTCCCTGTCAATGTTTTGAGTTTCTCATAATGTTTGAGTTCATCATCGCTAATACGCCTTAAGATTTGAGCATTTTGATCATCCTTAATTCTATTTGAGAGCTTTTTATAGATTAAATGACCCGTAATTTCATTTTTTTGTTCTTGAATTAAAGCTTTTTTAAAATCTACATCATTAAGCATCACGTTTTCTCCTCGTTCTTTACCCATAACCAAACGTCAATAAGTATACGCTTATTATACCATTTTTCTCAGAAAATCCATGCACATACACACAAAAACAGCTCTGATTGTGGCGATATTATACCCATTATCAGAACTGTATCCAATTTTTTGATTAAATTATGAAGTTGGGTGGATTCTTCAATCCCTTAAATTTTGTAATCCCTTATTTGGGCTCAAGGGACTCCAGTACAACGCGCATGCAATGCCAGCCCAAGGTGCCGCATTTCACGCGAGCAGGCATGTTTTGAAGATTTGAGAAGATTTGTGCATCTTCAAGACGCTCTATGGCTTCATCAGAGAGCTCATGGCCCCTAATCATTTCCAAGTAGTCATCGACCAGCTGGTGTGCTTCATCAAGGGCTTTTCCCTTGACCAGGTCGATCATAATCGACATTGCAGCAGTACTAATAGCGCAGCCGTTGCCTACAAAAGAGGCATCTTTAATATAGCCCTCTTTCAGCTCAACCTGTAAGGTCAAATCATCACCACAGTTGGGGTTATGACCTCTTTCCACATGTGTTGGGTGTGCCATGGCATGTTTATTGTGACCTTCTTTGTTATGATACATGATGATTTCTGTATAGATTGTGTCAGTCGACATATCCAAATACCCTCCTTACTTCATAAAGTCCTTTAACCAGTTGATCTACATCCGATTTTGAATTATAAAGACTATAACTGACCCTGCAAGTTGCACCAATTCCGAGATGGTCCATGAGGGGCTGGGTACAGTGATGCCCTGCTCTTATGGCAATCCCGTAATCGTCTAATATAGAAGAAACATCATGGGGATGTACACCCTCTACATTGAAAACAACAAGCGCTCCCCTGTCTTCAAGGTTAGATGGACCATATATTTTAATAAAGGGAAGGGCTTTCAAGGCATTAATAAGATATTCCGAAAGCATTCTTTCATGCTTTTCAATATTTTCAAGTCCAATCTCATTGATGAAGTCAATCGCTGCCACAAGTCCCTTTACGCCACCGACATTCTGGGTGCCTGCCTCAAACCTTTTAGGAACCTCTTCAAAGGTTGTCTTTTGTCGCGTTACATACTCAATCATATCGCCGCCCCTTAGAAAAGGGGGCATTTTATCAAGCAGTGCATGCTTGCCAAAGAGAACCCCTATGCCTTGAGGGGCAAACATTTTATGTCCAGAAAATACTAAAAAATCCGCATCAATTGCTGTCACATCTATCTTTTCATGGCCCGCAGCCTGCGCAGCATCCACTATGGCAATCGCACCATGCGCATGTGCTTTATCTATCAATTTTTGAGGCTTTACTTTGGTGCCAATACCATTGCTAATCCAAGGAAAAGTCACTATCTTGGTTTGATTGCTGATCTTATTGAGCTCAGAATCCGGCAAAAGACCGTTTTCATCAACCTCCAGGTAAGTTAATACAGCACCTGTTTTTTCAGCGACCATCTGCCAAGGCACGATATTACTGTGATGTGAGGATATCAAAATCACAATTTCATCCCCTGTTTTCAAGAAATTCAGGCCATAGCTGTAGGCAATTAAATTCAAGCTCTCTGTGGCATTTTTTGTGAAAATAATTTCTTCAGGCCTTTTTGCACCAATAAACTCAGCGACAATGCGTCTTCCACTATCATAAATTTCAGTAGCCTTCACACTTAGCATATGTGCGCCTCTATGGGGACTTCCGTTTTCATTTGCCATCTGATGCCTTACGGCATCTAAGACACCAATCGGCTTTTGACTTGTTGCAGCATGGTCTAGATACACCAGCTTGGAATCCGCTTCCAAGATGGGAAAGCGTTTCTTATAAATTAAATCTAAAGACATTTGGCTCATATTACACAACCCTTCTATCCACTTCTTCTGAGACAATTTCTCTAAAGGAAGCGTAGGGCACATTGCTTAGAATTTCTTCATAAGAAGCTTTAATAACGAGTTTTTTAGCTTCCTTTTCTGAAAAACCCCTAGACATCAAATAAAAGAGTTTGTTTTGATCAACCTGGCCAACACTTGCTGCGTGTTCTCCAATGACATCATCTTCAGAACACATGAGGGCTGGGATAGAATCTGATTTGATGGTATCTCCGAGGAGCATGACAAACTCTTCCTCTTTTCCAACAGATTGACTCGCACCGGTATTAAAAAACAAATTGCCTCTAAAAACCTTTAAAGCATTTGTGTCTAAAGCACCCTTTGATAAAATGCTTGAATTTGATTTTTTTCCAAAGTGATTCATGGTAAAGGACAAATCCGACCGTGAATTTTGATCGCCAAAGTAGATGTTTTTTATATTGGCTTCACTGTGTCTGCCCTCTAGGTCTGTTTCATAGCTGATTGCTTTAAATTGGCTGCCCATCTGAACATCGTATATATCCACAAGACCACCCTCAGCAACACTTGTAAAAACCTGATCAAAATGCTGAGAAATATCGTTAAGCCTTTGAAGCTTAAACACCCTAACATGACTTCCTGGTCTTGCGACAATGCGCGTTATGCCATAATGAACTGCGTACTGGCTTTCGTCTTTATCTGAATCTAGATCTTCAGCCATATGGTAATCGAGAACAAGGTCTAACCTCGCCCCGGCTTCAGCGACAATCAGGTGGTTGTCCACCAAGGGCTGTCCGTCTTTTCCAAATTGATATTTGAGTTTTACAAGAGGTGGCTCTAGTGCCTTTGAAGTCGACTTAATCACATAGCCCGTATTATAAAAGCCGTTGATATAGTGGATAAAGGCCTTTCCCAAATTCTTTTTTGAACATTCCTCCAACCACTCAATGGCTTGTTCAGAATCCACATATGTTTCAAAAGGCACTATGGCCACCTTGTCTGAACTGCTTGTCAGAGTCGCATTGACTTCAGAGTAGGTCGTTGGAAACAAACGATTCGGCAAAGCCACGCGATTCCAAACAGGCGTCTCCATTTGACTGAATGCCTTTTGATGTGCTTGTCTAATTTTCATATCTGCCTCCTAGCCTATAGTACCTTCAAGTTCTAAGTTGATTAAGTTGTTAAGTTCTACCGCGTATTCAAGAGGGAGTTCTTTGGTAATTGGCTCCACAAAGCCTCTGACAATCATGGCCTTTGCTTCCGCTTCACTGATCCCTCGACTCATAAGATAGAAGATGGTATCATCACTAATTCGACCTATTTTTGCCTCATGACCGATGTCCACTTTATCATTGCCAATTTCAATGATGGGAAGCGTATCCGATTTAGAACGATTGTCTAGCATCAAGGATTCACAGTTTACAGTTGATTTAACATTAATTGCATTTGGCGTTACTCTTAAGAGCCCCCTGTAAAAAGCATGACCCCCATCTTTTGAAATGGATTTTGAATTAACGATTGAAGTGGTATTAGGCGCTGCATGAACCACCTTTGTACCTGTATCCAAATACTGACCTTTAGCAGCAAAGGTAATCCCTGTGAATTCAGAAGATGCCCCCTCTCCCTTTAAAATACTCATGGGATAGAGCATGGATACCTTTGAGCCAAACGAACCTGACACCCACTCAATTTTACCCTTCTTATCCACCATAGAACGTTTCGTGTTAAGGTTGTACATATTTCTGGACCAATTCTCAATGGTGCTGTATCTAAGTTTTGCACCTTCTTTAACAAATAGCTCCACAGCACCTGCGTGCAAGTTTTGAACCGAGTATTTAGGTGCTGAACAGCCCTCTATAAAATGAAGACTGGCATTTTTTTCAACCACAATTAGAGTGTGTTCAAACTGACCCGCACCCTTTGCATTCAGCCTAAAATAGGATTGCAGAGGAAAATCCACGTCCACCCCTTCAGGCACATAGACAAAGGACCCACCAGACCAAACCGCCCCATGTAAGGCGGAAAACTTATGGTCCCTATTTGTAATCAAAGTCATAAAGTATTTCTTAACGATGTCTTCATATTCTTTCACCGCAGAATCCATATCTGTATAAACGACGCCCTTTTCTTTTAAATCCGCTCTCATAGAGTGATATACAACCTCTGAGTCGTATTGTGCGCCAACCCCAGCCAAAGATTTCTTCTCAGCCTCTGGTATGCCCAATCGATCAAAGGTCTGTTTGATTTCTTCAGGTACATCGTCCCAAGAGGTGTTTAAATTTGTGTTGGGTCGCACATAATGTACGATGTTGTCCATATCCAGTTCACTTAGGTCCGCGCCCCAGGTCGGCATGGGTTTGGCGTTGAAGATTTCAAGTGATTTTAGACGATAGTTGAGCATCCATTCTGGTTCATCCTTTTCTCTTGAAATCTCTCTGATGATATCTGAGGTAAGACCCTTGTCTGTTTTAAAACGATGGTCTTCCTTGTTTATTATATCGTAGACACCTCTATCGACATCCTCAATGTGTGTTTTCTTAGCCATGGGATCACCACTCTCTCTTTTCATAGCCTTTAGCTTCAATTTCTTCAGCTAGACTGACATCACCACTTCTTACGATCTTTCCATCCACTAGTACATGCACGAAGTCTGGGGTAATGTAATTGAGAATTTTATTGTAATGCGTGATTACCAAAATGGCATTGTCTGCCTTAGAGAGCTTTTGAACACTTTCATAGACCACTCTAATTGCATCAATATCTAGGCCCGAATCTGTTTCATCTAAAATTGCCAACTTGGGATTTAAAACCGCCATTTGAAGAATTTCATTTTTCTTTTTTTCGCCACCTGAGAAGCCTTGGTTTAAATATCTTTCAAGGTATTTGGCATCCATATTTAACATTTCCATATTACCCTTGAGCTCTTTTTTAAAGGAAAGGGCCATCGGCATGATGCCAGCCACTTCTTTTTTAGCAGTTCTTAAGAAATTCTCTACAGTGACCCCCGGCACTTCTTCCGGGTATTGAAACGAAAGAAAAAGACCTGATTTAGCACGTTCATCCACCTTCATTTCCAGTAAATTCTTACCCATAAAGGTCACTTCACCTGATTCAACTGTATGTGCTGGATGCCCCATCAACACATTGGCAAGGGTGGATTTACCAGCGCCATTGGGTCCCATAATCACATGTATTTCACCAGCCTTAATGTCGAGGTTTATGCCTTTTAGTATCTCCTGTCCCTCAACGCTAGATTTCAAGTCCTTTATTTTTATTATTTCCGATGTCATATTCGACCTCCAATTTATATCCTAGTAAATTAATCGGGTTTATTTTCATCTACATCGTACTCCTTTTTGATTTTCGCGTCAATGATATTTATTATCATTTACAAAAGTTTTACTTTTAATCTTCCAAGAGATAAACATTCGACACCAGTGCTTTCCGCAAAAATTTCTATGAGGATAGAAAGGGTATCATCTGTTAAAGACTAAAAAAAGCTTGGATGCCGGTCATTATTGATCTGGCTCCAAGCTTCTCGTGTAATCTGTGGTTTAGTGTCATGCACTCTTGCGCTTATTTTCTTTAATAATATCTTCAAGATGTGATGCTGATTTTAAGACGTAATCAGGTTGCAGCATCATTATGGCTTCACTGCTAATTTGACTCCAGCTCACAATGGCATTGGCAATTCCTGCGTGTTTGGCTGCATGAATATCACCAGCAGTATCGCCAATGTAAATTACCTCATGATCCTTGAGGTTCATGAGAGACATGACCTTGAGAATTCCCTCCGGTGACGGTTTAGTCTGGTCCACATCATCTCTAGTGATCACATATTCAAAGTAGGCATCTATGCCCAGATGTTTTAACCCCATGTCCAAAGACGCTGTGCTGTTGTTAGATACAATCGCCAGTCTTATGCCTTGTTCATGCAAGCTTTTTATCAATCTGATCATTCCAGGAAAGGCACATGTTTTGGCGTTGTGATGATGTGCATACCAAATCTTGAAGTGGTTGCTCATGACCTGCCATTTATGAGGATTGATATAAGCCATTTGATCCTCTAGCGTTTTTCCTGTAAGCACTCTGTGTTCCTCTTCAAGCAGCATGTGCCCCCTGTATCTTTCTGCAAAACTGTTTAAACCTTCTTTTATCAGTGTATTGGTATTGATAATTGTTCCATCAAAATCAAATATTACTGCATTCATATTTTTAGCCTCCTTTAAGCTTTTCTCTTAATGCTATCCTACAGGCTGAACATCAGAGGCATATTAAGGATACTTTAAGTTTGTGTTTATTTTTTGATAAGACCAAGCCAAGACTGATAGTAGTTGACATTGTTAAAGTCGCCTGTATTTTTAGTGGTACCACCAATTTCTATAAAATCAAATACCAAGGTAAGGGTTTCACCTTCAGGTGTTTTCAACTCAAGCGTCTGTCTGCCTTGATCTGTTTCAAAGGCCTTTTGAACCAGTGCATCTGTGTCGATTTCACCAACTAAGAATCCGTCCATGGTGACCCTTAAAAGGCCAGCAATACTTGAGCCACCAATCTTATCGACCATTTCTTTTTTCTCAAGAACCAATCGCTCATCATACAGGGTGTACTGGAATGCATCATATCGATTGACCATCATAAGGTAATCGTAGCCTCTTACATCCAAGGGGGCATTTTGATTGATAAAGGATTTATTAAAGTAGTTCATACGGTCATAATAACCATAAGGCGTTTGGATCTCAAATCCTAAATACTGGTCCGCCTGATCTATCGTAAAGTCTTTAGGCAATATTTTTATATCTGACACTTCATAGTGATTGGTCAAATAATATAGACTGTTAGAAATTTCTTGTTGGTGGTCGTCAGAGATTTCATCTGGAACATTCCAGTTTTCAACATCCAAGTTATAACCTGCCGCCACCATATGCTTTTCTAAACGGTTGGTCTGCTCTTTCAAAACCACTCGGTCCCATGAAAATATACCAAAGAAGCTCACTGAAAGCATACAAACTGCAAGGACATAAAGGGGGATTGCCATATCCCTTTTTTTGATTGGCAACATGACATATCCCATAATCAAATAGGTCATGGCCACAATAGAAAGATATCTTGGCATGGTGAGACCGTAGTGCGAAACTCTAATGCCCATGGCAACAATTAACATGGCCATAGGAACAATCATGGCTATTGAAAAGCCCTTTATATATTTGTTCAACCATGGCAGGCTTTCTCTCAAATCTTTCACACTGAAAAGCGTCACAAAACTCACAAGCGCATACCACAAGACTAGGTTTCCAATAAGACCTTCAGGAAGGGTTCTTAAGATTAGAAGTCTAATAAAATAAGCATACAAAATCAAGGTGTAAACAGATTGTATTGGTATCAAAATATAGAGAAAAAGGGTCTTGAATATCTTTGAAAAATCCTCCGGAATCTCTTGATGTTCTATTGAGGGCAAACTTCCCAAGAAATAAGGCACCCCAAAGAAACCAAATACGCAGAAAAAAATATCCGCTGGTAACTCAGATGGAAAATTGAGTTCAAAGAGCCCTTCTACGGAAAAGAACACGGCATTAATGCCCGCATAGAGAATCATGGCATAGAGTGCCGTCAAGAAAAATTTGCCTGCTCTCTCCACCAAAGCAAGAGAGAAACCCTCTCTTCTAGAGAAGTAAGGTACCAAGAAGAAAATCGCATAAAGTAGTGTGAGAAGGACAAAATATTGACCCCAGTAGACGTCTGTTTTGACTTCAGGGATGAAGAAATAGTATGACCCAATAAAGACTAGAGTCAGAAGGCCCTGAATGCCCATATTAATTTTACCTATTTTTTCATACAAGAGCTTTAAGGCACCTGAAAATGGCATTCCCAGTGCAAAAATCATCAAATAATTTTGATAATCATCTGGCATATCCGAATGAACAGATACCATTGACATCACCACAAAAGCAAGTGTCATCACAAGTGTAATGGGGAATCGCTCAAAGGACTGCCTAATAAGGTTTAGTGAGTATCCAAACCATTTTTTAGTTTTTTGAATTAAAGTTGACATTTTATAGCTCCTTCCGTGAGACAGTTGTATAAATTCTAAAAAGTGCTAAAATAATATAGGATAAAAGTAAAAATGGAGGTACCGAAATGCTCGAATTATTTATTAAAAACATAAAAATTGATGACGAAGGCCGTATTGTAATTGCTGTTCACGACCATTTTTCAGAATACCTAACTCAAGATGACTCTAAGAAAATGATCAAAGAAACTCTTGAAAAAATTTTAACGACAGACTTTGTCAAACTTGAAGTAGCCAAAACAAGTGCTCGCGTAACAGTCGCTGAAGGCAAATCTGAAGCATGCAAACAAATGATTGAACAAGAAATGCAGAAAGCGGCGGAAATGGCTGCTGCCTTCATGTCTCAGATGAATCAAAACAAAGAGTCGTGATTATAGGTTAATTATACCCTTTATTCATTAGAATACCATTAAACAAACCCCAGAAATCTCTTAGAATAGCAAGTGATCTCTGGGGTTTATTATTTTGAAGCATTATTATTTTGACGCATTATTATTTGAGCGGTTGATAACCTTAAATTTCAATCAATTCATACTGGTCTGTTCCAAGCCCAATTTCAACGGCATGTTTGATAGTCGCTCTACCCGATTCAAACAAGGGATGCCCATGCTCTTTTTGAAGCATTTCCAGACAAGCTGTGTCAATCGCCACTGGGTCTTTGGAAGCAAAAACACCGATATCCTTAGCAACAGGGGTCATGTGTTGTCCCATACAGTCGCACTCCTCAGTGACATTGATCAAAAATGTGATGTACAAATTATCTTTGTTGAGCTGTGCCCCATAAGCATACTCAGCAACTTTCTCCTTAAAGTTCTTACCACTCCAATCATTCTGTATCGCACCCACTGGACAAACTGCTATACAGCCTGCACAGCCTACGCATTTTTCTGGAATGATCACTGCTTTTTCATTGAGTTCGATGGCATCGACATCACACTTTTTAATACATAGGCCACATGCGATACATTTCGAAGCTTTGACAGTAGGACTGATGCCCGAATGCTGTGCAAGTTTTCCGCCACGCGCTGCAAAACCCATTGCAAGTTGCTTCATAGCACCACCAAAGCCTGCCATGCCATGCCCCTTAAAGTGACTCGTCACAACAAACTGGCTATAGTTTGAAAACGCGCTTCCAATTTTACATGATTTAAAATAGGTTTTGTCGATTTCAATTTCATCGAAGGCTTCACCGTGGTCACCATCTGCAATTGTAATCGGCAAAGCTGTAAAGCCATGTTCCTTTGCAAGTTCTATATGACTTTCTCTGGTAGTTCTAGACCCCCTGTAAAGGACGTTGGTCTCTATAAAAGAAGGTGAAACATCGTTTCTCTTTAGCGTTTCAATAATCCCATCATAACAAACAGCCGGTACGAAAGTCGTATTTCCCTTTTCACCAAAATGCACCTTAATTGGCACTTCCTTTGTAAACTTATGGTTTGTAGACTCTACCAAAACTTCCAAAAGATTTTGTGCTGCTTGGCCCAATACCTCTGAATCATTACTCGTAACCCTTTTAAAATACACTTTACTCATTCTTTACCTCATTTCATTAATTGTTCTATTCTAGCCTTTACGGCATTTGCCCAATTCGGATCCGTGGCATATCGTTTACCAATGCCCTCAACAGAACTGCCATTATAGTATTTGCCATTTGGATTTGTATAGTTTTCAGAAAGATACTGTGCTACTTTATCAACACTTTCGCCTAAAGTATTGAACCTTGCAGCACTGGCATAGGGACTTGAATCATAAGCCTTAAAACCAAACAGATTATTTTTATCCTGGGCAATACGACTTGTTCCAAACCCAGACTCATGAATGGCCAAGCCCGTTAAAAACCAGGCATTAATGCCATATTTTTGCTCTGCCTGAACAAAGTCTTGCCCCATCCCTTCAAGAGCAGTTCCCTTTAACTTGTCGTTGAGTTTTTCAGAGGAAACACCACTTTTTTGTAAAACATCTTGCGCGTTAAAGCCAAAATCCTGTCCCTTAGCCGTTTGAACACCTTGTGCTTTAACAGCAGGATTGATGTTCAACTTACTCTGTAAGATGGTCTGAAAACGGTTTTGTGCCTCATAGTAGCTTTGACTCGGACCGGTTGCACTGGTCAATTGACTTGGCATTGGCATAGGCGTATTAATTTTGATTGTCATTTAAAACACTTCCTTATTCGCCAGAGGATTCTCATTAATAAAGGTTCTTATTATTGTCTAACATATTAGGTTTTAATACATTAGATTTTTATAATAGTTGATTTTTATTTAGTCGATTTTTATACATTATCATATATCATTGTCATCATCAAAATAACTTACGCCATTTTCAAACAAAATACAATCACAAGTTCACCGTTCTGAATTCCTCAACCAAAACATATCATCTTCATCCCATCTTCACATTCAGGCAGT